>JAWSUU010000001.1:0-62648 GCA_033549325.1 Bacillota bacterium
TCATAGGATATATCATCTGCTACCCATATTTCTATATTGTCTCCTACACTTCTTAGAGTATAAGATTTAAAGTAATATCCTCCATTATCGTATCCTAAGAAGTCTTTCGTTCCACCGTTATAAGTGAAATTCTCATTGTCTCCTTCTTCTGCTTCTGCTACTTCATTTGATTTAAGTTTTGCTGCATTTTCCTTTACATCTTTGTCTAGTTTTTTTCTCATATCGGTCTGCTTATCCATGTACCTTAAATACGAGCCAATATCCATTGGAATTAAATCCTTATCGAATTTTTTCTTCTCTGGATTTTCTAGTGTTTTTTTAGGTACAGCTTTTTCTACTTCTCTGTCTTTTTCTACTTTTTCCGAGATAGCATCTCTTCCTTTCATATTTTTAACACCATTTGCTGATGCTTCCACATTTAATGCTAGGGAAGCAGTTATAGAGAAAATTAAAGTTATCACCAAGATGATTGATAATAGTTTCCTATTCATTTTAAATTCATCTCCTCATATTATTTAATAGAAAACCGTCCTTGACCCCCTATAAATAGCAATACAAAGATGCATTAATTAGTTTTTGTAATTCATATAAGTAGTGGATTTTAATTAAGATTAGTATTCATAATGAGTAGTGGTTTGGTAAGATTTACTGCAAATAAATTATATCATAATTAATATTTTTTTGGAATATACCCAGAAGTTTAAAATAAAAAACTACCCTTTCAGGTAGTCTTTTTCAATTTATTCCATTATATCTTTTTCATGAGCTTCCAGCTCTTTTTCTAAGAAATAACTTATAAATGTTCTTATTAATACTATGGCTCCTAATAAAGCTACTTCCATTATAGTAGGGTTTATGATAGTTTCAATTATATCCGCTACGATTAGTATTTCGAGACCTATTAGTATATATGAACCTAATTTAATTCTAAGCTCTTCTCTTTTTTTGTGTAGTATGGTACTTTTCTTTCTTTTTAATTCATGATACAACCATTTACTAAATGTAATAAAGGTTCCCCATACTAGGACTGATACTGCCATCATAGCTATTATAATGGAAAAGTTATGAAGTAGATTGTAAGGAAAGTTCCACATATCCATTTTAAAGCCCCGCTACTTCAAGAATTACCATAAATACAAAAAGTATTAAGGCAAATGGTACTGTGAATTTAAGTGTATTTCCCTCTATTTTATCAAATAGTGATACTTTACTAAATCTATCTTCTGTTACCAGATTCTTTTCTTTAAGTTTTGTATACATAGATGCAAATATTCCTGTACCTATTACTATACCTATCATTCCCCCGATAAGTCCATCTAAATTTCCGCTACCTACTGCAGCTGCTATTGTACCAGGACAGTATCCTAATGTGCCGAATCCAACTCCAAATATCAATCCTCCGATGATAGAATTTTTAATTGAACCACCTTTTACATGAAGTTTTACTAAACCCGAAGGTCTAAGAATACTTATTCCAATCATTGTAACAATTACTGCTGAAAGCATAATTTTTAGCACTGTGAAATCTTGAAGTCTAAGCTGAGCTAATATTATATCGTAGTTTGAAACTCCGCCTTTTTGAAGTAAAAACCCAAAAATAATTCCAAATATCAATCCTAATACTAACTGTAGTCCTTTTGTTTGTCTGATTTCATCTAACATATTTTACACCTCCACTAAATTCCGTATATTAGGAGGGCTGACGCTATTCCTCCGATGAAAAAACATATAGCCGCAACCCAGCTTAAAATAGACAACTGAGCTGTACCACTAATACCGTGTCCACTTGTACATCCTCCAGCCCATCTTGCTCCTATTCCTAAGGTTATTCCACCAAACATTGCGATTATAAATCTAAGGAAAAAACTTGATGATATTTCAGCTTGCCACATGTTGGGAACAATAATAACTTCAAATGCTCCTGATAATTTTGCTGAAATAAAGGCACCAATAATTATTCCTACTACTAACATCCATCCCCAGTCGATTGTAGGAGCTACTTTTAGATAGTATTCATTCTTTTCAACTTTTTCTTTATTAAAAATTTTACGTATCATTCCACTTGTTTTTGCGAAAGATGTGGATGCACCTAATGCTTTGTCAGATATTATTAAAGTTGTTATGTTTAAAAGTCCTATTAATATCCCTACTACATATGGTGACCACATTTCTAGTCTAAATACATTCATTATAATTCCTCCTCTTTTAAATACACCTACGACTCATACCGTAGGATGCATTTTTTATTTGTCTTTATATGCCATATAGGATTGAATTCCTCCACCTAAATTGGACACATTTTCAAAACCTTTTGATCTAAGTATACTTGCTCCTAGACTTGATCTAGCTCCAGAGTTACAGTATAAAATTATTTTTTTATCTTTATCCAATTCAGTATATCTTGTTCTTAGATCAGGTGAAGGAATGTTAACGGCTCCTTCTACGTGATTTTCTTCATATGCTTTTTTATCTCTACCATCTACTATTACATATTTAGCATCATCTTTGTATTCATCTACTACTGATGGATGTAACTGAGGAACATCGCTTGTTTCATATGCTTTTGTCAACCAGCTTTTCATACTTCCATCTAGATAACCAATTACATTATCAATACCTACTCTGTAAAGCCAAAGTGCTGATTCTTCAGCTCTTTCCTTATCTTCAGCTACCAGAAGTATTTTTTTATCCGGTGGTACAACCCATCCTGCAAAAGTAGGTAAGTTGCTTATAAAATCTATATTATAAGATTTTGGAATATGCTGTCCTCCAAATCCTGTGTAAGATCTAGTGTCAACTACAAAGGTATCATCTTGTTGAGATTTTTCGTAAAATTCTCCTGCCTTCATTTTTTTAAGTTCCGGTAGTTTATAAATAGGAAGTGGTCCTTTTGCATTTAAAGCACTACATCTTGCAAAGTGATCCGGTACTTCCGGCATATCTTCAGTAAGATTTTTTATAAATTCATCGATATCTTTATACTGAAAAACAGGATTATGCTTTCTTTCATATCCTACAGTACTTCTATATTTAGCTCCCATAGCCTTCCCACAAAGAGATCCTTCACCGTGAGCGGGATATACTTCAACAAAGTCCGGTAGTTTAAGAATTTTATTGAATAGACTATCGTAAAGTTTTTTTGCCAACTCTTCTTTCCTGTCAGGAAAAAGATCCGGTCTTCCTGCGTCTCCTACAAATAAAGTATCTCCGCAGAAAATTCCAATAGGATCCTCTGATCTAGACAAATCTCTAACTATATAAGTTATATGTTCTGGAGTATGACCAGGAGTTTCAATAACTTCAAATTCAATATCTTCAAGTTTAAATTTATCTCCTTCTTCTAAAGCTTGGTGATTAAACTGTGCTTCTCCTGATTTAGGAAAATACATAGCTGCACCGGTTTTTTCTGCTAATTCTATGTGTCCAGACAGAAAGTCTGCATGAAGGTGTGTTTCCAAAATATGAGTAATTTTAACTCCCATTTTTTCCGCCTCTTCTATATATAAATCAACATCCCTACTTGGATCTACTACCGCACAGGTTTCACTTCCAGCAACTATATATGAACTGTGGGCTATTTTTTCTACGTAATAATGTTTTAATAACATGAACTTCCTCCTATCTAATTATAAGTTTTATGTATATATTATATAAACACCAAATACAGCTACTATTAGGAACAATACAGACATAATACTCCCTGATTTAATGTAATCTTTATTACTGTATCCTCCTGGTCCCATTAAAAATGCATTAACCTGATGGGTAGGTAGTATAAATGAATTTGATGCTGATATCGCTACTAACATAGATAATGCTCTTGGACTTATTCCAAAATTTTCTCCCATAATTATTACCAAGGGTACAAGTAAAACTGTTGCAGCTACATTTGACATGAATAGGGAAAATAATGTAGTAAGTAATCCAATTACAAACATAATTGGTATTGTACCCCAGGACTCAATAATGTTCATAACAAAATCTGCAGTATACTGAGCTGCTCCCGACTGCTCGAAAGCTATACCTAATGGTATTAATCCACTTAATAAAAATACCGTTTTCCAGTCTATGCCTTTATATACTTCGTCTACAGGTATTACACCACTAAGTATCATAAGTAATGCTCCTGTTAAAAATCCTAATGATAATTTGAATCCTAAAAGAACTAGTAGTATCGCTATAGCTAATGATATAACTGCATAAGAAGAATGTTTTACCTGATCTTCAGATATGTCTCCCGGAACTGGAGATACAACTACCAAATCTTCCATGTTCTTTAATTTTCTAATATCAGACCATCTACCGTATATTATTAAAGCTTGTCCTGGCTTTAAAGGTTTTTTGTAGTAATCTACTATTTCTCCCTCTCTATTTATCATAACTACTGGCTCTACATTAAAGTTTTTTCTTACAGCTATTTCGCTGATGCTTTTATCTTTTAGTTTAGACCCAGGAGGAATTATTATTTCAGCAAATCCAGCAAAACTATCTTCTTCAATATTTGAAAAATGATCTAAATTTGTCATAAGATTAAGTTCACAATCTTTAGAAAATTCTTCTACATTTTCTATTTTACCAAGTACAGCTAGATACTGTCCTTCAGAAAATTTAGTTTTCCTCCAGGGAGCATATGTAATACTATCTCCTTCTTTTAAAGCTACTATATGTATATTGAATCTATTCCATAAATCCACCTCTTGTATCGTTTTATCTATTATAGGGCTATCTTTACTTACTTTTACTTCATATAAAGTGCTTGGAAGATCAAATAATTCTATTAATTTTTTCTGATGAGAATCTTTAGAATCATCGCCTCCTGAAGGAAGTACTTTATCGCCAAATAAATAAAAATATCCAATCCCGGTAATTAAAAGTGCTGCTCCTATAGGTGTAGGACCAAATATGCTAAATCTATCGTATCCTGCTCCTGTAACCATATCATTTAGGATTATCAATGGTCCTGAAGCTACCATAGTAAGAGTACCTCCCAGTATAGCTGCAAAACCCATAGGCATGATAAGTTTAGAAGGACTTATTTTTGTTTTCTTAGATATTTTCATTAAAGCCGGTAAAAACAGAGCTGTTGCACCAATATTTTGCATAAATGAAGATATAATCCCAACGGTACCGGAAACTAGTGTAAGGATTTTTTTCTGAGATGTGCCTGCGGCTTTAGTAATTTTTTCGGATACTACGTTCATAATTCCGGATCTATCTATTCCATAACCCATAATCATTACTGCCATTATGGATACAACTGCATTACTTGAAAATCCTGAAAAAGCTTGGGTGACTTCTATAAGTCCTGTCCAGGCTAAGACAACCATTATTATTATTGCTGTGATATCCGGTCTAACAAGTTCTGATACAAATAAAAATATAGCTAATGCTAAAATACCATAAGCTATTAATATTTCCGTCGTCAACAAATCACCCCCAAAATTAAATTTCCTTCTTTTATATTTATATCCAATTATAGAAATTTAAAACATTTTTTAATGAATTTTCAGTTTTTTATTTTAGTTGAAAAAAATATTCGCTCTGATAGAATTAAATTAATAATCAAATACATATCCTCAGGAGAGTAAATAATGAAAAAGAAATATTTTGCAATAATGGCAAGTCACAGAAAAAATAAAAATACAGATAGTGCATTAAATAAATATATAAATAAATTAGAAGATAACGGTGCTTTAGTTGAAAAAGCAAATTTATTAGATTTTAATATTAGTATATGCACCTCTTGCTACTACTGCAGCAGAAATTATAAAGAGTGTGTAATTAAAGATGATATGGAATTTTTTTACAAGAAATTTGAAGAGTATGATAATTTTATTTTTGCTACTCCAGTTTTTTTTAATAATTTAAGCACTTTAGGTAAAATTATGGTAGACCGAAGCCAAATGGTATATGCCGCTAATACTTTTTTCGAAAAAAGATTTAAATCCACTCATAAAAAAGGTAAGGCTGTAATAATATCCACAGCAGGTGCACCATATTATGATGATCAGTTTACAGGAGTTGAATCAACTTTAAGATTATTTTTCAGAAATCTAAATGCTGAAGTAGTAGAACATATAAAAATAAGTGATACGGATAAGAATTTATAAAATAATGTATTGAATTCCTTATTAAATCATGATAGTATCTAAAGATAGTTTTCAAATCGTATACATTTGTATTTATATAACTTACACGGGAGGTTTTCATGAATAAAATAAATATAGGTCTATTAGGTCTAGGCACAGTAGGTACTGGCTTTGTTAAAACTCTTAACTTAAACAAGGAAAAAATATTTAAAGATTTAGGTAAGGAAATAATCATTAAAAAAATTTTAGTCGGTAACTTAAATAAGAAAAGAAATATAGATACATCGACATACGAAATGACTGATAATTTCGAAGATATTTTAGTGGATGAAGATATTGATATAGTAGTTGAACTACTTGGTGGTCTATCTCCTTCTTTCGAATATATAGAAAAATCTCTATTAAAAGGAAAAAATGTAGTAACAGCTAATAAGGCTGTCGTAGCAACATACAGTCAAGAGCTTTATAAAGCATGTGGACGTAGTAACTCTATCTTAAAATTTGAAGCAAGCGTTGGTGGTGGTATTCCTATAATAAATACTATAAAAGATAATCTAGTATCAAATAAAATAGATGAAATTATGGGAATAATAAATGGAACTACAAATTTTATTTTAACTCAAATGACTGAACACAATATGGATTTTAAGAAAGCAGTAGTATTAGCTCAAGAAAAAGGATTTGCAGAAGCAGACCCTTCTTCTGATCTAGAGGGAGAAGATGCAGTTTATAAACTGTCAATACTATCAAACATTGCTTTTGAAAAAAGTGTCTCCCCAAAAGATATTCCAAGTGAAGGAATCAAAAAAATAAACCAAGAAGACATAAAATATGCCGAAGAATTAGGTTACAATATAAAGTTATTAGCAATAGGGGATAACTCAAAAGAAGAATTAGAACTTTCTGTTGAACCAACTTTTATAAAAAAATCTCATCCTCTATCTTCTGTTAAAAATGAGTTTAACGGAGTTTTTTTAAGGGGTAATTCCATTGGCGAAGTAATGTTATACGGAAAAGGTTCTGGTGGAATGGCTACTGGAAGTGCTGTATTAAGTGATGTAATAAATATTGCAAAAAATAATTGCAATACAAATCTTCTTACAGATAATAAAGTAGAAATTTTAACTTCTTCAAATATTAAACACAGATATTACATACGTTTAGAAGTTGTTGATAAGGCAGGAGTCTTAGGTCAAATTGCTCAATATTTTGGTGACGAAAATGTAAGTATAGAATCTGTAGTACAAAAAAATGCCAATGGTGATACTGTTCCTCTTATTTTTATCACTCACGAAACTCCAAAAGATAATTTGATTCGATCTATTTCCAAAATCAAAAAATTCGAATCTGTCATAGGAGTAGAAAACATTATAAGAATTCTCAACTAAAATCAAACAGGCTGAGTATTATCTCAGCTTGTTTTTTTAATTGAAAATTGATTATTATTTTCTGCTGTGATATATTAGATAAATGGGAATAGGAGGCATTTATGTTAATTGAATTTTTAAAATCTTTTTTATTAATTTTTACAGCTGAAATAGGTGATAAAACTCAAATATTAGCTCTTTCATTTTCTCTATCTTACAGCATAAAAGAAATTTTTTACGGATTTCTAGTAGGGTCTATAATTAGTCAAGGATTAGCTGTTTTAGCAGGGCAAATATTACAAATATATATACCTTCAACTTACCTATATTATATGTCCGCTGTTATATTTCTATTTTTTGGATTTTTAAATATAGTTAAATTTAGCGAAAATCCTGGAAGAAAAAATATTAATGTAAAAAACATTGTTTTATTGATAGCTTTAACTTTTTTTCTTGTAGAATTAGGAGATAAAACACAACTTTCAGCTTTGGCCGTAGCTTCAAAATCAAACTTTCCTTTTTTTAACTTGTTAGGAGGTACCTCTTCTATTTTATCGGTAAGTGTAATTTTTATACTTATGAGCAGAAAATTAGGTTCAAAACTTCCTGAAAGATCAATCAAAATAGCTTCATCCTTTATTTTCATAATAATTGGAATAGTCAACCTAACTTATGCTCTTCCGACATTTATCACCGAGGGATTAATTTATCTGATTGTTATTTTTGGAATTATAGGTGTTTATATAATGATATCCATTAAGTTTTACAAACAAACTAAATTTGGAAATAATTCTTTGAGGAAATCTTCAAATGAGCTTTACAACTATTATAACAAACTTAGTAATTATATAGATGAAATATGTCTAGGCTCAGAAACATGTGGTAACTGCATGGAAGAAAGCTGTATTATAGGTTATACAAAAAATATCATCAAAGATATCATATATGATAAAGATATAAAAGAGAAAAACATAAAAGAATTCTATCCAAGTTTAAAGAAAAATTTTAACAATGAAAGGGTTTATGCTAGCCTAAGTATTATAATTGGCTTTTTAAATGATCATCCTGAATATACTAATGAAGAATTATCTGTTCTCAATAAAACAAGAAATAATCTTGAAATGATTCTTTTTGGAAAGAATTTTAAATTTAAAAACATTGACTATTATCTGGAACATATTAATTCCGCTGATAAAAAAGCTGTAAAGAAGATTAAATTTTATTTAGATAAAAAAACTTTTTAGTTAATTCTTCCTCTTATAAATGAGGTGACTAAAAATACCGTTACGGCTACAAGTATTATAGTTGCTCCTGAAGGAATATTGAAAACATATGAAATATACAGACCCGAAAAACTCAAAATAATACCAAAAATAATGGATAAAACCATTATTTTTTTTAGGTCTTTTGTAAACAGCTTGGATATAGCTGGTGGTATAGTTAAAAGGGCTATAGCTAATATAATTCCAGCTACTTTAATTAAAATAACTATACTTAAAGATATTAAGATGAAAAGCAAGTACTCTAATTTTACAACATCAACACCCATGACTTTTAAATATTCTTCATCAAAAAGATATGCCTTCCAGTAGTTAAATGCTGACGATATTATTAGAACTATGAATAGTCCTAAGACAAACATGATTTTTATATAGGTAGTAGACACAGTTAATATATCACCAAATAAGTAAGATGTCATGTCAGGTTTATATCCGGAAGCCATTGATATAAATAAGATACCTAAAGCCATCCCTACCGCCCAAAACATACCTATCAATGTATCAGATTTTGTTTTAGTCTCTCTTCTGATTTTAGATATGCTGAGGGCTGCAATTACAGCGAAAACTAGTCCTCCTATAATAGGTTCGAAGCCTAGAAGATATCCTAATCCAATTCCACCAAAAGAAGTATGAGCTATACCACCGCTCATACTGACCAATTTTTTTTCCACAATAATTGTGCCTATAATTCCACATACTATACTTGCAATTAAAGAAGAAACTACAGCATTTCTTAAAAAAGTGTATTCAAATAAAGCTTCAATCATTTAAACTCTCTCCTTCTTTGCCCATTCTTTTTTGTACTGCACCACTTTGTAATAGAAGGTTAATAGGACAGTTATAGACATCTTTTAAACTATCTTCTGTAATAGATTTATCTTCATCATGATAGTGAATGTTTTGATTAACACATGCTAAACTATCAATGTATTTAAATACATACTCCATATCGTGAGTTATAACTACTACTGTTTTATTTTTATTTAGTTCTTTGAGCAAATCGAATATTTCCCTTTTTGCATCGCTATCTAAACTTGAAGTAGGTTCATCCAGTAATAATACATCTGGATTATTTACTAATGTTCTACCGATTAAAACACGTTGAAGCTGGCCTCCTGACAATTCTCCAATCTGTCTATCTTTTAAATTGTAAATGTCCAGTTTTTTCATTATATCTACTGCTTCTTCTTTATCTTTTTTAGAATACTTTTTAAATGCTTTAAAGGTTTTATCAAGCTTACCCATTAGTATTACGTCTTTGACCAATATAGGGAAACTTTTATCAAAACTCGTGCTTTGAGGTACGTAACCAATTTTAATATTATCTTTAACTTTTACACTTCCTGATATAGGTTTAATCAATCCTAAAACAACCTTAAATAAAGTAGTTTTTCCACCACCATTAGGTCCTATAATACCTAAAAAAGATTTGTGTTTTATATTAAGATTAATATCTTTTAGTGCAATTACCTCACCATAATTAACCTGTAAATTTTTTATTTCTATATCATACATTTTCTATCACCTACTTTAAAACCTGTGCAAATTTATCTCTAATTTCATACATGTTATTGATATAATCCCCTGATAAAGGATTTACCTCTACTGCTTCTCCATCTATTTCATCGGCTATAATTTTAGCCTGGCTGCTGTCAAATTCATCTTGATAGAAAACTACCTTTATATCATTAGCTTTAGCAAAATCTACAACATTTTGAATTCTGATAGCTGTAGCTTCTTTACCAGCCTCTTCTATTGTTATCATTTCAAGACCATAGTCTTTTGCAAAATAACTAAAAGCAGGATGATAAATAATAAAAGCTTTTGTATCTAGCTCTTTAAATGTGTTTATTAAATCTCTATCTAATTTTTCCAATTCATTAATATACTCTTGTGCATTATCAGTGTATTTAGATTTGTTATCTGAATCAATTTCCACCATATAGTCTCTTACGGCTTCAACTATTGTAATAACTCTTTTAGGTGACAACCATATATGCGGATCTATATCTCCCTCATCATGATCGTGATCATCATTGTGTTCTTCTTCTATGTATAAAAGTTCATGTTTTTCTTTTACCTTTTTCTGTAAATCAATTAATTCCATATCTTCATTAAAATCCTTCAATTTAGGAATTATAAAAGCCTTTTCACTTTCTACTCCTATAGAAAAATAAGCATCTCCATTACTTATATCTTGTATTTCTCTAGGACTTGGTTGATAGTTGGCAGGACTATATCCTTGAGGGATAACTACTTTGATATCTACAAGATTTTCAGTTACTTTCTCCACAAATGTCTTTTGGGGCTCTATTGATACAATTATATTTATCCTATTTTTATCTTCTTGGGATTTATCTATCGAACTATTGCCGCATCCAACCATAAAGGAAACCAGGATAATAATTATAATTATTGATTTTTTCATTTTTCACCTCTTATTGCAAATCATTCGCATTTATATTATAATTTAATTATAAGTTAAAGGAGTTTTTATTTCAACTAAATTTTGGAGGTTTCTATGA
Source organism: Bacillota bacterium (assembly GCA_033549325.1). Classification (GTDB taxonomy): domain Bacteria; phylum Bacillota; class Clostridia; order Tissierellales; family Dethiosulfatibacteraceae; genus UBA8670. The sequence goes on from JAWSUU010000001.1 coordinate 11,262, forward strand.
ATTTAGATGATATTTATAGTATTTTAAGTGATTATGGTTATAAATTAACCAGACAACGTAAAGTATTAATAGATATATTTATTAAAAAAAGAGATTTGTTTTTATCCGTTGAAGATATTCAAAATGAAATCAATAAAAATGGTATGAATTTAGATTTATCAACAATATATAGGAATCTATCGGTTCTTGAGAATAGTAATTTAATATGTAAAATACAAAAGGAGAATTCTAATTTATATAAAATTAGAACAACAAAAAAACATCATCATCATCTAATATGTAAAGGTTGCGGTAAGGCTGTAACTTTTGAATACTGTCCTACTGATGTTTTTACTAGTATAGCGGAAAAAAATGGTTACACCTTTACTGATGATAAAATAGAATTGTACGGTTATTGTAATAAATGCAAAAATACCTTATAATATTGCTTTAGGAGGTGGAAAAAATGCCATTTATCAATATTAAAACATACGATAATAACATGACTTTGGATTTAGATTATGTTGCACAGCAAATATCACAAAGTACGGGATTAGAAATAGAAAGAATTTTTATAATTAAAGACATAATCGAAGATGATAAATTCTATAAGGGTACAGAAGATATAGCCCCTATTGTAACAGTTCGAATTTCTAAAAGAAACGGTAAGGAATTAATTCAAAAAATAATGAAGTCAATTGCAACAATTTTAGGAGAGATTTATAGAATGCCTGAAAAAGATATTATCGTATTATGCAATCCTATAGAAGAAGATTACATTTATGTTAACGGAGAATTTAAATAACATAGAAAATACCACAGCATTTGCTGTGGTATTTATATTTCTAATGAAAATTATTTAATCCTTTAGCTTTGTTCCGCAATTTTGACAGAATTTTGCGTCATCAGGGTTTTTTTCTCCGCAATTTGGACATTCTATTTCCTTAGATTTCTCTACTACTTCCGCCTCTTCAATTTCTTCAGTTTCTTCTGGTTCTTCGGCTAAACCTTCTTTTTCGATACTGTCTTTTTGTTCTTCTTTATCGTTAATTTGTTTTTCAATCTCCATTATGGATTCAAATTTCAAGTTAATAATTTTTTCATCTAGATTTCCATCTTTTAGCATATCATATACTACTTTTCCTAACTCATTTATTTCGTTCTTTTTGTCGTTTTTCAAAGACATTATCTGAGTTTGAAGTTTAGTCTTTTCAGCAATTTCTGCTGATTTCCTGCTAGCCTTGCTTACACCTTTATCTATGTTCTTTTTTAGTTTGTCAAAAAAATCGCTCATATGATTCCCTCCTTTTGACTCTTTCTTCTATTATATAATATTTTGAATTCTAATACAATTATATTGTATTTATTCAATAATTAAGTTTCTAGGATTTTTTGGAGAGTAGCTTTAAAATTATTATCATCTTCGTCTTTTCGTTTTGATGGACCTTTAGTTCTTCCTCCAGCTTTTCTTATTTTTTGTCCCATGTATCTACTGTGGAGAAGATTGTCTATATTATCTTTTGTATATAAAAATCCGGAAGGATTAATAACAGCTTTTGCTCTATTAATTACTAGACTGGCTAGCCCATAATCCTGAGAAACAAGAATATCTCCATTATTAAACAGTTCTACTATTTTAAAATCTGCAGCATCATTTCCTTTAGACACTCGCACCACCTTAAAATCTCCCTGTATGTCGTGATCATAACTACATACTACAATAATTCCAATATCCAATTTTTTTGCTTCTTCTTCACATATATTTCTAACTTCTTTTGGTGTTGCATCACCATCAATTATAATATTCATATTAACTCCTGTAAATAAGTAGGCTTTCTTAACAATTATTATACCATAAGTATTGCTTCTTTTATTCTAGCTTGTTTTTTAGTGGATTTATTAATATTAGTGCTATAATTATTCCCACAGAAAATTGAAGTATATTGAAAGGTATATAATATAAAGGGGAAATCACATTACCATATAGTATAAAGGCTTCGTATAGATAATATCCTATGACCATTATTAATCCCCCGGTTATCATAGTAATTACTTTACCTTTTTTATCTTTATTTTTAGCTTTTGATGCTATTAATGCCATAATACCTTTAAGTAAAAATGTAGCTGGAATATATATAGGATATCCGATCATATCAGCCAAGCTGGAACCTACAGCTGCTGCTGCAAAAGCATATCCCGGACTTAGTAAAAGCCCTGCTAAGAATACAGCCGCATCTCCAAAATTCAAATATCCTTGACCTATTGGAATTTTCACAACCATTGTAGTTACGAAAACTACTGCTGCCATCATTGCTGTCGTTGTTAGTTTTTTTGTATCGTAATTAGCCATAGTAATTCTCCTTTTCTTTTTTATATTAATAGGATATAATATATTTGTACCTTTTAAAAGATACAGTTTATGACTTTTTGAGCAGTACAGATTGGAGATAATCATGCTTTTAACTTTTTATGCTGATAAGGAAAATGATAAGACTATTTATATGCAGCTTTACGAATACCTAAAGGAAGAAATTATAAAAAACCATATTAAAGATGGCGAAAAACTTCCTTCTATTAGAGAAGCTTCTAAAATGTTTAAATTAAGCAAAACAACTATCGAAAATGCCTACTTTCAACTTTTGACAGAAGGTTATATTGAAAATAAATCCAGAAAAGGATACTACGTTATTCATTTGTCTGACTTTCAAATCAAAGGAGAAATAAAAGAAAGTAATAAAATATTTAAAAATATAAATATTGATTTAGAAGAAAAGCATTATAAAAACGAAGATGTAGATCATTCTACTTTTGAAGTTAAGGATTGGAAAAAAATTTACAGTAGAGTTTTATTCACAAGAGAAAAGGAGCTTTACAGCTCCTCAGATTATCAAGGGGAGTATGAGCTGAGAAAAGAAATATCAGAATTTACAAATTTAGCACGAGGAGCAAATTCATCACCAGAACAAATAGTAATAGGCGCAGGAGTTCAGTACTTAATAGGTATCCTAGCAGGAATTATCAGAGAGGATTACAACAATGCAGCAGTGGAAAGTCCAGGTTATGAAAAAGCTAGGTACATATTTGAAGACTACAGTTTTAATACTACCGAAATTCCCGTAAGAAATGATGGTCTTAATACGGAAATGCTTTATAAGTCTAATGCGGATGTTGTATATGTTAGCCCATCCCATCAATTTCCTACTGGTAGCCTAATGCCCATAAAAAAAAGACTTCAATTATTAAATTGGGCAAAAGAAGAAAAATCATTTATTGTAGAAGATGATTATGATAGTTTAATTAGACACGAAAGCAAACCAGTACCATGTCTTCAAGGATTGGATAAAAATGATAGAGTGATTTATTTAGGTTCTTTTTCAAAAATACTTCTTCCCTCTCTTCGGATTAGTTATATGATTCTACCAGTACGCTTATTGAAAAAATATAATGAAATTAAGAGCAGATATACTCAAACTTCATCAAAAATTGAACAAATGGCATTAGAAATTTATATAAAAGAAGGATATTTACAAAAACATATAAATAAAATCAAAAGAATTTACAAAAAAAAGATAAACTTAATACAAGAATATATAAAAAATTTCCAGGGAAATAAAATTAAAGTTTTAAGTGCTGACTCTGGTCTGCATATTGTATTAGAAGTTTTCACAAAAATATCTTCAAATTCTTTAAAAAAAGAATTTGAAGATAAAAATATTCTTATCAGAATTATCGAAGAAAAAAAATCTTCCTATATAATATCTTTGAGCTACAGCGGATTAGATTTTGAAGATATTGAAGTCTTCAAAGATTCTTTACTGTGAATCTTCCTTCAAATCCATACTTATACCTTTTTTTTCCAGTTTTTCTTCTATATCTTCCTCTATAATTGTTTTAATTAATACTACTGTAGGTACTCCCAGTATCATTCCTAAAGGACCTGCTGCTACTGCCCCAACAGTTACAGCTGTAATTACCCAAAAAGGACTAACTCCTATTGCTCTACCAACAATTTTAGGGTCTAAGAAATTACCATCTAACTGTTGAACGGCTAGTATTATTATTAATGCAACAAGTGCTTTAGGGGGATCTATAAACAAAGCAACTATAATTACAGGTATAGAACCAAAGAAAGGTCCAAAGTAAGGTATCATGTTAGTAAATCCTAATATAGTTCCCATCAATGCTGCATAGGGAACACCAAATATCCAAAATAGTATTATTAATATTATACCAACAATAAAGGAATCCAATATTTTTCCGTTAAAATAACTTTTAAAAATTTTGTTGCCTTGATTAAATGTGTTAATTATTTTATCTGCCTTTTCTTCTTCAATATATGCTTTTGTAAATTTTTTGCATCTATTTAACAAATCATCCTTTTCTATAAGCATATAAATTGAAATTATAAAGCTGGTGAATCCAGCTAAAATTCCTTCTCCTGTATTCCTAACTAAGCCGGCTCCAAATTCGGATACATACCTAAGTCCATTCATAATCTGGTCAGATAATTCACTGTTGAGTTCTCCAGTGGAATCAGTTATATAATTGAGTAAATTTCTTATCATCTCACTTTCAGCATTGTTTTTAAGATTATTTAAAACATTGTTGAAATCGAAACTTCCGTTAACAACAAAATTATAAACACTGTTAAAATTCTGTATGATTACCGGAACTAAAAATGATATTAATACAGTTATTAATCCTAGAATTAGCAGATAAGTAATAAAAATACTGAAATTTCTACTAAGTTTAATTCTAAAGTCTAAAAATTTAACTACAGAATCTAAAATGTAAGCTATAGCAAATGCTAGTAATACAGGTTTTACTATTGCTACTAAACGAGTTGCAGCATTGTTCCTGAAAAATAAAAACCCAATGAAAATAGCCAAAACTATCATAGGCATATAATTTTTTATTATACTTTTTGATCTTTTATCCATATTTACCCCTACCTTCTTAATGTTTATATTATAACATTAATGTAATTTCAATTCATTGTTTTTTTACATGTAAATATTAATAATTGAAATTAGCTATTGAATCATGTAAAATATTGTAGATAAGGAGTGAATATATGGAAAAACAGAAAAAACAATTTAAATTAAATATGACTTATTACGTTTTAATTACCTTCAGTATTATTCAAATTATATTTGGATTAACTCAAGATTCTCCTATAGAAATAATCCTAGGTTTACAAAGCATACTTTCTAATCCAGATACATTAGTATCTGATTATTTTGGTATTGGAGGAATAGGAGCATCCTTTGTAAATTCAGGATTACTAACCTTAATGTTTTTATATATGCTTTACCGCATGAAGCACAGAGCTCACGGTGTTACTATTGCAGGCATTTTAACTATCTCCGGATTTGCCTTTTTCGGAAAAAATCTTTTGAATGTTTGGTTTGTAGTATTTGGTGTATATTTGTATTCAAAATATCAAAAAGATAATTTTTCAAAGTATGTTGTTGTTGCATTGTTTGGTACAGCATTAGCTCCAGTAGCTACTGAGATAATGTTCAGCACCTTACTACCCTATCATATAAGTATCCCATTAGGGATTTTTTCAGGTATTTTGATGGGTTTTATACTTCCGGCACTAGCTACATCAATGCTGAATTTTCATCAAGGTTTCAACCTATATAATATAGGTTTTACTTCCGGATTAGTTGGGACTGTTTACGTGTCTATTCTGAGATCTTACGGTTTTGTACCAGAGCCGAGATTTATTTGGACAACAGGTAACAATCTAAAATTTTCGATTTTTCTATCAGTTATATTTATAGGATTTATAATATTTGGAATATATACTAGAGATAGAAAATTATCTGAATTCAAAAATATATTTAAATATTCCGGAAGATTAATTACAGATTACGTTAAACTGGAAGGACTTCCCTTTACATTGATTAATATGGGATTAGCAGGACTTTTATCTCTTGTTTATATATTAATAATAGGTGGAGATTTAAACGGTCCTACTATTGGAGGTATATATACAATAGTAGGTTTCGCTGCTTTTGGTAAAACTCCAAAAACCATAATACCTATTTTCTTAGGAGTTTTAATCGGTTCCCTAACTAAAACTTGGGGAATTAACGATCCTGCTATTCAGTTAGCTGCCCTTTTCGGAACAGCTTTAGCCCCTATAGCCGGGGAATTTGGTTGGATGTACGGTGTTTTAGCCGCCTTTGTACATTCTTCAGTTGTTTTAAACGTAGGATTTTTACATGGTGGCATGAATTTATATAACAACGGCTTCGCTGCTGGTATTGTAGCTGGTTTTTTACTTCCAATATTTGAAGCCTTTAGAAAGGATGAAGATTAATGAAACATAAAAGAAAAAGAGTAATGAAAATAATAGATGAAATAACAAATTTTCTTTTCTATGTTGGAGCTAAAAAAATCAGCATTGACTATGAAGAAAATGATGAAGGATTTTTAATTACCTTGGAAGGGAATTATAAAAAAGAAAAAATAAAGGAAATCTATAATTTAGTTAAATATCTGAATTATGAAAAAGAAGAGGAAATGGAAGAGTACTACTGGGAACTTTCAGGTAACTATGATATGGATACTGAGCTTACTTTAGTAGGTATGATGACCGATGATGCAAAGGTTTATTACGACAATGATAAAGTTACAATATTTTTAGTAAGATATAAATAAGGGATGGCTACTAGCCATCCGTTTTTCTTCTTCTTAAAGTTTTTCTTTTTATATCATATAGTATATCGTCGCTTTTGCTGTATATGCTTTCTATACTATTTCCATCTTCCGGATATTTTGCTACGCCCCAGGAAAACCCACATTTAAAATTTTTTCCTGAATCTATGTTTATACCCTTTGATTTGCATCTTTTGTAAAATTCTTTAAGTATATTTTCTATTTCTTTTTTGTTTTTATTTTCAAATATCAATGCAAATTCATCTCCACCTAATCTTATCGGTTCGTGGGATGAATCTAATTTTTTTAAACTTTTTGCATAGGATTTAATAACCTCATCCCCTATTAGATGACCGTACCTATCATTGATTTCCTTGAAATTATTCAAATCAATTTGGACCATATAAAATGATTCTTTATTTTTAATTTTTTTATCCAAATAATTATACATACTGCTTCTATTTCCAAGTCTAGTAAGATAATCATGGTTTGATAAAAATTTTATTTCGTCTATCATCATAAATCTTTCAAGTATCATTTCCACTATTCCTGCTATATAATCCATAATAGTTTTATGAAATTCTGAAAAAGGTGCCAAATTTGTACTGTCAATATTTATGGAGCCATATCTTTGCTCTTTTACAAATAATGGAGCACTTATAGTAGATTTCATTAATTCGCCTTTATCCGTATATATCTTGTTTAAAAGTCTATCTTCATTTTTATTAATTAATTTTATCAAGTCCTGTATTATTACAGTGGATTTGTAATTATCTTCACTTACTCTAAAATGAAAAGTATCTTCTGGTTTTACCCTAACATTCTTTGCATTTTTATCTAGACCTATAATTATTTTAGGAGTCATATAACCTGAATCTTCATCCAAAAGAAGAATAGAACCGCTTTTTGAAACATCAAGTATTTTTATAGCATTAACAAGAATTTTTTCAAGTAATTTATCAATATTATCGTAGTGTATCACTTCCAAAGAAGTTTCCAATAAAAAATCTTTAACTTGGCTGATTTTTTCCCTTTCTTCTCTGCTTTCTTTTGCTTCAAATATCTTTTCTGAAGTTATCATTTTTATCTCCTTAAGTTAATTGTATCTATAATATCATTTGGGTATATGTATATCAAGAAAAAATACACCTAAGTTACTGAATAAGTCAATAACCAAGGTGTATTTCAAAGTTTTTATTTGACAACTATGTTGTAAATTCTTCCCGGTACATATATTTCTTTTATGATTTTTTTTCCTACAATAAATTCTTTAATATTTTCATCCTGATATACTTTCTCTTTTACTATCTCTTTATTAGCATCTTTCGAAACATCTATCTTGGATCTTACCTTGCCGTTAATCTGAATAGGTATTTCTATTACATCTTCTACCGTCTTTTCTTCTTCCCATTTTGGCCAAGATGTCTGGTTCAACATTCCTTGATAGTTTTGTATCTTCCAAATTTCTTCTGTAATATGAGGTGCTATAGGGTTTAACACAACTAATAAATCTTTTAATTCATCTACTGTAACTTCACCATTGTCGTAAAATTCATTTACTAAACTCATCATAGCTGCAACAGCAGTATTAAACTTCATATCTTCATAATCTTCCGTTACTTTTTTAATTGTTTTGTGCATCCAAATTTCTAATTCCTTCGAGTATCCTTTTTTATCAACAAGCATATCCTGTAGATTCCAAACTCTGTCCAAGAATCTTTTACATCCTTTCACTGAACTATCGGACCATGGCGCAGGTTTTTCGTAATCCCCTATAAACATAATATATGTTCTTAAGGTATCTGCCCCAAATTCGTCTATAATATCATTAGGATTTACTACATTACCTCTAGATTTAGACATTTTTTCTCCATCTCCGCCTAAAATCAATCCTTGAGCAGTTCTTTTCGCATAAGGTTCCTTTACAGGTACTTCACCTATATCATACAAAAATCTATGCCAAAATCTTGAATATATTAAATGTCTAGTTACATGCTCCATTCCGCCGTTGTACCAATCTACTGGAAGCCAGTAATTTAATTTTTCTTTTGATGCTATTGCATTGTCATTTCGAGGATCAATATATCTTAAAAAGTACCAGCTAGATCCAGCCCATTGAGGCATTGTGTCAGTTTCTCTTTTAGCCGGACCACCGCATTTTGGACAGTTAGTATTTACCCATTCATCTATCTCAGCTAAAGGTGACTCTCCTGTATCTGTTGGTTGATATTTTTCTACTTTAGGCAGTTCCAATGGCAGCTCTTTTTCCGGTACCGGTACAGAGCCACATTTATCACAGTGTATAATTGGAATAGGTTCTCCCCAATACCTCTGCCTGTTAAAAGCCCAATCTTTCATTTTATAATTAACAGTTCTTTTACCTAAATCTTCATCTTCTAAGAATTCCATCATTTTATCAATTGCAGGTTTAACTTTCATTCCGTTTATTAATTCTGAATTTATTAAAATACCATCTTCTGTATCTGTATAGGCTTCCTTTTCAATATCTCCACCTTTTATTACTTCTATTATTGGTATATCAAATTTCTTTGCAAATTCCCAGTCTCTTGTATCATGTCCAGGCACTGCCATTATAGCTCCTGTACCGTATCCCATCATTACATAGTCTGATATCCATATAGGTATTTCTTCATTATTTACAGGATTAATAGCTTTAATTCCTTTTATCTCAACTCCTGTTTTATCCTTTGCGAGTTGTATTCTTTCAAATTCTGTTTTCTTTTTTGCTTCATCCTGATAATTATGTATTTCCTTATGATTATCTATTTTATCATGAAGTTGGTCTAATAGAGGATGTTCTGGAGCTATTACCATGAATGTAGCACCGTATAATGTGTCTGGTCTGGTTGTAAATACTTCAAGCTCTTTATCGGTATCCTTAACTTTAAATTTTACTTCAGTACCGTAAGATCTACCTATCCAATTTTCCTGTTCTAATTTAATTCTTGATGGAAAGTCAACTTCATTGAGTCCATCTAAGAGCTTATCAGCATATTCTCTAATCTTTAAAAACCAAACATCCTTTTCCAACTGTACAACTTCCTCACCACATCTGTCGCATTTACCATCTCTAAAATCTTCATTGGCTAATACAACCTTACAGCCACTGCAGAAATTAACATGAGTCGTATCTTTAAAGGCTAAACCTTCTTCGAACAACTTTATAAATATCCATTGTGTCCATTTATAATAGTCAGGTTGAGTAGTATCAACTGTTCTATCCCAATCAAAGGAGTACCCAATATTTTTAAGCTGCTGTGTAAAAACTTCTATATTTTTATCAGTAACTTTCCTTGGATGTTCTCCTGTTTGTATAGCATAATTTTCTGTTGGTAAGCCAAAGGCATCAAAGCCAATTGGAAACATAACATTATATCCTTCCAATCTTCTTTTTCTTGAGATAACTTCTAATGAAGTATATGCCCTAACGTGACCAACATGTAATCCAATACCTGATGGATACGGGAATTCTACTAAAGAATAGAATTTTTCTTTATCTGAATTATCTTCTGCTTTAAATGTATTTTCTTCTTCCCAAATTTTTTGCCACTTTTTTTCAATTTCTTGCGGATTATATGATTTCATAATTACTGAGCCTCACCTATCTTTATTTATTTCTTTTTATCGTCATAAAAAGTATTATACCAAAGAGATTATTATTTTTCAATTAATAGTAAATTACATGCTGTCATTATATATAGCATAATGTATATGGTCTCTCCATTTATTGTTTATATTTAGGTATCTTTTTGAATACCCTTCCTTTTCAAAACCTACTTTTTCAACTACTCTAATAGAACGTAAGTTTTCCGGAATAATATTTGCTTCAACTCTGTGTAGTTTATATTCATGGAATATTATAGAAATACCTCTTTTTACAGCCTCTGTAGTATAACCTTTATTTATTTCATCTTTATCAAGTTTATAGCCTAAGAAACAGGATAAAAAGTTACCGTAAATTATGTTACTAAAGCAGATACTACCGATTACTTTTTCTTCATAATCTTTTTTATAAATCCAGAGTCTTAGTTTTGACTTGTCTTTAAATTCCAAATATTCTTCTTTCAATAATTCCTGTTGATATTCATAAGTATAAAAATTGTCTCCTCGTTTTGGTTCCCAGTCTTCCAGAAATTCTTTATTTCTTAGATAATAATCAAGAACTTCCTGAGCTTCATGAGGTTTCAATACTTTTAATATTAACCTTTCTGAAGTATATATTTTTTTAATATTGGCTTTTTTTCTAAGTTTTGTCAATTCATTTAATATATTCATAGTTACCTCTCATAAATTTATACTTTCAATTTTACTATGAAAACAACTACTTATCAATAAGAACTCCCGGAATTTATTCCGGGAGTTCTTACTATACAATATTTCTTTTATATTCAGTATACTTGTTTCTAACAATCGTCATTTTATCATTCATTTCTTTTTGTTTAGCTGATGCCGCTTCGTAGTCTTTGATTTTTATAGCATTTGCTATAGTTGTAAATAGAGATAGTTTTGAGGTACTATCTTTCATCAACTCTACTCTCAGAGTATTTATTTTTTCCCAGTTTATTACGTCAAGATCTGTTGCTAAATCTGTATGAAGTTTTTTAAAACTTCTTAGTATTTCTATATTATTAGGAATTATTCGCCCTATAAGTTCATTAGACCATTTATCTAAAATTACCATTTTATATGATCTTATTAGATCTTCTGTAAAAGCTCCCTCTTCTTTAAGTAGATTTACTCGAATTCCACCGTTGTTTAAATTTTCTAAGTTTTCCCAAACTGTTGCTGGAGCACTTCCGAAAAGTTTATCTCTTTCATCCTGTGTATAGTGCTCGAATACATCTTTTTCACTTCTATATGCTTTTTCTTTTTCTAAATAAAAAACGTCTTCACCAGGTTTTTTAGAAATTATATCTTCAAGTTCTTTTTCGGATAATCCTTCCTTTACAACCGCTGTTATCCCATCTAATGCGGCTTGATATGTAGCTGCTATTACAAGATATGTATTTGAAAGTGGATTTGGAGCTCTTAATTCAATCCTTGTAGCTAATTTATTAGTCATATCTCTGATTACCCCTAAAAGAACAGATCTATTTCTAGAAGGAATTATCTTACTATTTCCAAGAGATGTAACTGTACATACCGGTGCTTCAAATCCAGGTTTTAATCTATTAAAGGAATCATTAGTAGACGATACAAAAGGGTTAACAATGTCATAATGTCTCAAAATTCCCATCAAAGCTCCGTATCCTATTTCACTTAAAAACTCTTTTTTCATATCTACTGGTGTAAATAGATTTATTACCTTACCATTTTTAAGTTTTACAGCTGCACCTATATGGGTGTGTTCTCCATTTCCAGCAACTCCTTCTAAAGGTTTCGCCATAAATGTAACCTCCAACCCGTGCCTTCTAAAAACATCTTCTATTACTTCTCTTGCTACAATCTCATTGTCTGCGGTCTGTAATGCTGTAGAATATTTCCAGTCTATCTCCAGTTGTTCCATTACGTATTTTAATTTTCCAGTTGTACCAACTTTATTAGCAATACCACCTACTTCTTTATGACCCATTTCAGGTTCAAGACCGTAGTTTTCTAGTTCTTCTATTGATTTCTCTAATACAGTTCTTACTAATCCAGTTGTCCTTTTCCAGTACTGTTCTTTTAATGTTTGAGATGTAGATAAAGCTTCAATATCCGCCTTATCGTCCGGTGTCTGAACCCACAATTCCAGTTCGGTAGCTGATGTTAATAGAACTTTTTCTATTTCATCATATTTAAATCCGTATTTTTGTGCTAATTCAGGCTTTTCTTCCAAAAGTTTAATTATTTTATTTTCAAAGCCTTCCATAGTTCTTTTCAGAATTGATCTTGAACATACCATTTTTTCATTATGAATTAGAAAAGATGGAATTCTTAAAGTTCCTACAGGTTTTCCATTTATGTCGCAATAATAATCATAATTGTAGTCAATAAACCATCTAACTTCTTTGTCCGGTACTAAATCCACTCTAGCATTATCTAGTGTAGCTATACTCTGAAGTTCAACAGACGATCCATCTGTTTGTATTCCTATTTCAAGCATTTCATCCATATCTTTAATGAACATTGATATAGGAATTTTTTCGTCAGTTCCATTTCCACCTATGTCGATACCCATAAGAGAGACGAACTTTATTTCCGGGTGGTCATTAAGTATTTTTGTAAGGTTTACTTTGTTTTGGTCCTTTGTTTCAATGTAAAATACTCGTTTCATAAATTTATCCTCCTGTTTGAAATTATGCATAATATATTATCAGAATATTCGTGTTTTTACAAGATAATTTAATACAGGAAAATGTTTTTCAATGATAATATTTTTCTTATCTAATTTTACGAACATTTTTATTTTTTTATATTTTTTTATTCGCTGTATAAATCCATTAATTTTTTAAATGTTTCACCAATAAGCTCTCTAATTGTAAGATTTGCACTACTGTCGAAATTTGTCGGTGTCTTATTTATTAATACAAGATTATCTCCTTTAAAATATCTTATTAATCCAGCCGCAGGATGAACTACTAAAGAACTTCCCCCTACTATTAATGTATCAGCATTTAAAATATGATTTACTGCCTTTTCTATTACATCTGTATCTAATCCTTCTCCGTATAAAACAACATCCGGTCTTATATTGCCTCCACATTTTTTACACTTAGGTACATCTGTTTTGGACTTCATTATATAATCAAGTCCGTATTTTTCTCCACATACCATGCAGTAATTTTTATATACTGTACCATGGAGTTCTAAAACATTTTTACTACCAGCTTTTTGGTGCAAACCATCTATATTTTGAGTAATTATTGCTTTTAATTTATTCATTTTTTCCAATTGGGCTAGGCCTTTGTGAGCCCAATTAGGATTGGCTTCTTGATGTATTATATTTTCTTTGTGGTATTTGTAAAAAATATCCATATGTGATGTGAAAAAGTCAATACTTAATATTTCTTCAGGTGAATGATTATATATCTCTTCAGCTTTATATAAGCCTTCTTCAGACCTGAAATCTGGAATTCCACTTTCAGTTGATACCCCTGCTCCACCAAAAAAAACAGTATATTTGCTATTATCAATTATGGTTTTTAAGTTTTTAATCTTTTTCAATTACATCAACTCCATTAATATCTAAAATTTTCAGTAATTCTTTTGGGTTTTCAATTATATAATCAGGTTTATTTCTTTCAAGACTTTCTCTTGTATTATATCCCCAATCTACTGAAGCGATATGCACCTTCATATTATGAGATGATTTTATATCTCTAATTTCATCTCCTACATAAAGAATTTCATCATTTGAAAGCTTTAATTTTTTCATGACTTTTTTAATTTTTCTTTCTTTACCTGTAAGTCCTGAGTTGTATATAAATTCGAAGTAATGTGCGTCTTTATAGTTTAGAAATTTTCTAACATTCTTCTTAGAATTAGATGTAATAATACCCACTATATATCCGGATGCTTTTATTTTTCGTATTATTTCAGGCCAGTTTTCTCTACACCAATTTACTTCATCTATACTTGCATGAAGTCTCCTTCTACCTTTACGTATCATCCCGGGTATATTTCTTTTTTTTATATTCAAATGTTCAATAATTTCTGAGGCACTAAGTTTTTTTAATTTTCTCATTTCTTCTAAACTCAGTTTCTCAATTTTATATTTATCAGATATTTCTTGAAAAATTCTAAAATTAACTTTTTCAGTATCTGCTAAAGTTCCGTCAAAATCAAATATGACACATTTATAGTTCATTATATCACTCCAAAGTAATTTACTTTCTTATCTGCTTAGTATACACTATATTATAAACAATTAAAATAACATTGGCAAAATCTTCCAAATAAGTTTATAATAGATATCTGTTAAGGAAGGTATGTATGAATAAATTAAAAATTAAAGAAATAATAGTAGTCGAAGGCAAAGATGATATTTCTGCAGTAAAATCTGCTGTTGATTGTGAAGTTTTGGATACCAACGGCTTAGGACTTGATAAAGAAAAATTAAATATAATAATAGAAGCTTCAAAAAAACAAGGTATTATAATACTTACAGATCCGGATTACCCTGGAGAAAAAATCAGGAACATAGTAAGTAGTAAAGCTGAAAATGTAAAACATGCTTTTATTGAAAAAGAAAAGACTATAAAAGATGGAGATTTAGGCATAGAAAATGCTTCAAAAGAAGATATAATTAAAGCTATTATAAAAGCAAAACCTCTAGTTGAAGATGTTGAAGATGCTTTTACTATTAAAGATATGATGTATTATGGTTTGATCGGCATGGAAAACTCTTCAAAGAAGAGAGAAGAACTTGGTAATATACTGAATATAGGTTTTTGCTCCGCTAAAAAATTTTTGAAAAGAATAAATAGTTTTAAGATAGATAAAAAAATTCTAGAAAAAGCCCTTATAGATATAGAAAGAAGGTATGAAAATGAATAATCTTTATTCGCCGACATATGTAAAGAAAATTTTTAAAAAATATAATTTTCGTTACAAAAAAAAGCTTGGCCAAAATTTTTTAATAGATAAAAATATAAACGAAAAAATCATAGAAGCTGCATCTATAACAAAAGAAGATGTAGTAATTGAAATAGGACCGGGACTGGGAAATTTAACTCAAATACTATGTGAAAATGCAAAAGAAGTTATCTCAATAGAAATAGATGAAGAGTTTAGAAAAATCCACGAAGATATTTTACACTACGATAATTTAGAAATTATCTATGATGATTTTATGAAAATAGATTTAAATAAAATTTTAGAACCATATAGTAAAAAAGAGATTAAGGTAGTTGCAAATCTTCCATATTATATTACAACTCCAATAATAATGAAGCTCCTTGAAGAAAAATATCCTGTAAACAAAATTGTTGTAATGATTCAAAAAGAGGTAGCAGAAAGATTTGCTTCCCCTCCTGGAAACAAAGATTACGGAGCTATAACCTTAGCAATAAACTATTATACAGAAACTCACTATGCCTTTACAGTACCTCCAAGTGTTTTTGTTCCTAGACCAAAGGTATCATCAGCAGTGGTTGTATTTGATGTGTTAGATAAACCAAAGTATAGAGTTTATTCCGAAGAAGTTTTATTTAATGTTATAAAGGGAGCTTTTGCTAAAAGAAGAAAGACCTTTGTCAATTCTTTAAGCACTACTTTTCCCGAATATGACAAAGATAGTATAGTGAAAACTTTAGAGCATTTCAATCTAAACAAATCCATAAGAGGAGAAAAACTGTCTTTAGAGGAATTCGTTAAAATATCAAATTATTTGATGGAAATGATTCATTGATTTATAAAAAAATTTTTGATATAATTTATTAAAATATATTAAGTAGGAGATTTATATGGCTCAGCTGAGTACCCATTTACACTTTGCAAAATTAGTTTTAGAAAATATTCAAGATGATATAGAAGTCCCCCCCTTTTTGTTGGGGATAACTGCACCGGATACATATACTAACAACAAAACATATCTGAAATACCACTATATAAAAGATAGAGATAATGGTGATGATGATATAGATGTACATGAATTTTACGAAAAATTTAACTTCAAAAAATTATCAAAATCTTTAAAATGGTTTGTTGTCGGATATTATGCTCATCTTTGGTTTGATGAATACATAAAATTTAATACTAATAGACTTACACTTAGAAACAATGAGGGTCTTGAAGATAAGGAATTATCACAATGTATTAAGGATCTATTTAAACATTATGATAGACAGATTACCGAAGATTATTATGATGATACTATGAAAAATAACCTAGAGAATTTTAAACTTAATCTGAATTTAAAACCATTAAAGTTTATAAAAGTTGAAAAATGTAAAGAAGTCCTTTTAACCGAATTATCCAAAGGACCTGTGAATGATATAAAAGAAGATTTAATCTATAAGGAAGATTATTTAGAATTAATAGACAACAGTGTAGTAAAATTTTTAAAATCATTAAATTAACCTCCAAGCTTTGATTCAAATTTCAAAAGCCGGGAGGTTTTTTTTATAAGTTAAAAAACTTTAAGAAGTTTTCTGATGTAGCTTCTGCTACCTTGTCAAAAGATAAGTTTTTTATTTCTGCTATTTCACTTGCCACATATCTCACATATGCTGGTTCATTTCTTCTACCTCTTTTTGGTTCAGGTGATAAATATGGACTATCTGTTTCTATGAGTAAATTTTCAAGAGGAATTTTTTTTACAACTTCCTTAACTCTTCTAGCATTTTTAAAGGTTACTGGCCCTGCAATAGAAATCATAAATCCTAATTTTATAAACTCTACTGCCATTTCATAACTTCCAGAGTAACAGTGAATTATACCTTTCATCCCTTCATATTGTTCTTCTTTTAGTATTTGAAGAATATCTCCATGTGCTTCTCTATTATGAACTATAAATGGCAGTTTTAATTCCTTAGCGAGTCTAATCTGTTTTATAAACCATTTCCTTTGAATATCTCGTGGTGAATTATCATAATGATAGTCTAATCCTATTTCACCTATTGCAATAACTTTTTCTTTTTTTGCTAAAGATTTAATGATTTGCAAGCTATCTTCATCCATTTCTTTAGCGCTATGAGGATGAAATCCAACAGCAGCATATATATTTTTGTTTTTTTGAGCCGTGTTGACTGCTTTAACCGAGGATGTCATATCTGCTCCGGGGTGAAGTATAATTTCTATTCCATCATTTTCCATGTTTTTAATTATTTTCTCTCTATCTATATCAAATCTTCTATCATCTAAATGAGCATGACTATCTATAAGCATTTTATCACCTTTCTTTTTATGATATTTTTGCTCCCTCTGGAATATCTTCTAATGTTGAAACTAAAGACAATTTTTTGCCTTTTTCGGCAGCAAGGACCATCCCTTGAGATTTTATTCCTCTAAGTTTCACCGGTTTAAGATTGTATATTACTACTACTTTTTTATCTATTAAATCCTCCGGTTTGTACCATTTTTTTATTCCTGAAACTATCTGTCTTTCTTCATCGCCAATTTTTATCTTTAGTACGTATAACTTATCGGCATTAGGATGATCTTCACAACTTAGAATTTTAGCAACTCTAAAATCTAATTTTCCAAAATCCTCAATACTAACTTCCTCAATTTCTTCTACTTTTTCTTTTGGTTTTTCTTCTACTTTTTCTTTTGGTTTTTCTTCTACTTTTTCTTTTTTGTTTTCCACAATATTATCCTCAATTTCTTTTTGCTTTTTATCTTTGTCAATTCTAGAAAATAAAATCTCAGCTTTCCCTACTTTATCTCCTATTTTCATGCCATCAAATTTATTTAGTGAATCCCAGGTATTTATATCTGTATTAAGCTGATTTAAAATCTTTTCAGCAGTTTCTGGCATAAATGGCTGAAGTAGTACTGCTGAAAATCTGATTGATTCAAGTAAATTGTATAAAACAGTAGCTAATCTACCTTTTTTATCTTCCTCTTTACCTAGTATCCAAGGTTGTGTTTCATCAATATACTTATTACTTCTTCTTAAAAGTTTGAATATTTCATCTAGAGAAGCAGCCACCCTTAGATCTTTCATTTTTTCCTGTAGATTTTTTGGAGTTTCCAGAGCTAAACTTATTAACTCTTTATCTATATCTTCTTTTTCTTCAGGTTTGAGAATTTCACCATCAAAATATTTGTTGACCATAGTAATTGTTCTATTAACTAAATTACCCAATATATTAGCCAGTTCAGAGTTTATTCTCTCAATTAAAAGTTCGTAAGTAATAGTTCCATCATTAGCAAAAGGCATTTCATGAAGCAAAAAATATCTAACAGCATCTACGCCAAACAAATTAACTAAGTCATCTGCATAGATTACATTTCCTTTTGATTTACTCATCTTGCCTTCTCCTACTAATAACCAGGGATGTCCAAAAACTTGTTTAGGTAATTCTACCCCTAAAGCCATAAGTATACTAGGCCAGTAAATAGTATGGAATCTTATTATATCTTTTCCTATCAAATGAACATCTGCCGGCCAGAATTTTTTAAATTTATCGTCGCTTTCTCCATAAGGATTGTATCCTAATCCTGTAATATAATTACTTAAAGCATCTATCCATACGTATATAACATGTCCTTCATCTATAGTTACTGGTATTCCCCAGTCAAAACTAGTTCTTGAAACACATAAATCCTGTAAACCTGGTTTTAAAAAATTATTTAACATTTCGTTTTTTCTGGATTCCGGTTGTATGAAGTTTGGATTTTCTTCTATATGCTTAATTAATTTATCCGTATATTCACTTAGTTTAAAAAAATATGCTTCTTCCTTAGTGTTTTTAACCTCTCTACCGCAATCAGGGCATTTTCCATCTACAAGCTGTCCTTCTGTGAAAAATGATTCACAGGGTATACAGTAGAGACCTTCATACTCATCTTTATATATGTCTCCCTGTTCATATAACTTTTTAAAAATATTTTGCACAATTTCTTTATGTTCTTTTTCAGTAGTTCTTATAAATCTATCATAGGAAGTATTCATCAAATCCCAGATTCTCTTTATTTCTCCAGCTATTTCATCAACCAATTCTTGTGGTTTTTTACCTGCTTTTTCGGCATTAATTTGAACTTTTTGTCCGTGCTCATCTGTTCCAGTTTGAAAATATACATCGTACCCCTCTAATCTTTTAAATCTCGCGATGCTATCTGCTAGTACTATCTCATAAGTATTCCCTATATGAGGTTTACCTGAAGTATAAGCGATTGCTGTGCTTATATAATATGGTTTTTTATTCATGCTTTGTTCCTCCTTTTTTAGTTTTATCAATAATTTAAGATTTTATTAGCAATAAAAAAAGCCTCTTAATAATGTTAAGAGACGAGTTATCGCGTTACCACTCTTTTTCGTATAAACTTTGCAGTTCATACCTTAGTAGGTAAATTACCTTGGATTTATAACGTAATCCCCCCGTCACCCTCTAATTATTCAAAGATGAGGCTCCAGGACCATCTTCAGCTTAATATCTAACGCCGCCTTTCAGCTAACACGGCTCTCTTTAGAAAGATGCTTAAACCTACTCTTCCTTTCACTGCTTTTGAAGTATTATATTAAAATATATATAAAAATTTAGACTTTGTCAAGATTATTAGTTATTTTACGATTTCATACATACTCTCTGCTTTATCCTTTGGAGCATGATCAAGTAGTTCTTTAACTATAATTGTCATGGTCTTATCTCCGTATATTATTTCAACCTTATCTCCTATACTTACTTCATTTCCAGGTTTAGCCTGACTACCGTTTATTAATACTCTTCCTGATTCACAAGCCTTTTTAGCTGAAGTTCTTCTTTTTATAATTCTCGAATTTTTTAAAAATTTATCAATTCTCATAATACCACCTTTCTTAAATTAAAAATCAGGCTAACGCCTGACTTTTAACTACTTATTAACTGCTTCCTTAAGAGATTTACCTGCTTTAAAAACCGGTGCTTTAGAAGCTGGAATATGAATTGTTTCCTTTGGATTTCTAGGATTTCTTCCTTTTCTAGCTTTTCTGTCTCTTACTTCATATGTTCCGAATCCCACTAATTGAACCTTTCCACCATCTTCAAGTTCTGCTTGTACTGAGTCCATAAATGCATTCAATGCCTTTTCAGCATCTTTTTTAGTAAAGCCTGTTCTTTCAGCCATACTTGCTACTAATTCTGCTTTATTCACAAAAAACCCTCCTTGTAAAAATTTTTTTATTATTGCAAATTCCATTTCGGAATTTATTGCCTTTTTGATTTCTCCCATAATTCATCCATGTCTTCTAGAGACATGTCTTTGAGAGATTTATTTGAGTTATCTTCTATATATTTAAACCTTTTGATAAACTTATTTACTGTACGATTAAGTGCAATATCAGGATTTATTTTTAGAAATCTTGAGAAATTAACTATTGCAAATAATAAATCTCCCAGTTCCTCTTCTACTTTATCCTTATTAAATTTATCGTACTCTTTTAACAGCTCGTCAAGTTCTTCATGGATTTTTGATACTGCTCCTTTTATGTCAGGCCAATCAAACCCTACTTCTGCTGCTATTTTTTGAATTTTATAACTTTTTGTTAGTGGGGAAAGGGCTTTAGGAACTCCCATCAATTTTTCATGATATGTATCTAATTTTTTCTCTTTACCCTTAATATATTCCCAGCTTTTTAAAGCTTCATCCACATCTTCTGCCTCAACATCTCCAAAAACATGAGGATGTCTTTCATTAAGCTTTTTACATATACCTGTAGATACATCGTATATATTGAAATATCCTTCTTCTCTAGCTATTTGAGCATGAAATACTACTTGAAGAAGCAAATCCCCTAATTCTTCTATAAAATTTTCATAATCTTCCTTTTCGATAGCATCGACAACCTCGTAGGCTTCTTCTATTAAACAATCTCTTATTGACTCATGAGTTTGCTTTCTATCCCAAGGACAACCATCAGGACCTCGAAGTGTTTCCATGGTCTTTAGTAAATTATTTACATTATACAACTCTTTTGTTGATTTTTCAATACTTTCAACAAAAATATATGTAGAAAATGAATATTTTTTTAGTTTATCTACCTTTAAAACAGGTATTTCCATTGTATTCTCTAATATAACATCGATTATGTTAACTTTATGCTCGTCTCCATAAATTTCTCCCAAATCTAATTTTATTTTTTCAGCAATATCTTTATTGAATATTTGAGTAAATAAAAGATTTGAATTTATATCAATATCGTAAAAATCATATTCTTCTCCCGATAAAGTTTTTATGTTTTCATTGTTTCCAGCAACTAAACTAACAGCTTTTTGCCAAAAACTTATGCTGTCTATGATTTCTACTTTTATATCGTCTACTTTATTTTTTATAAAATATTCTGTAACTACATCTCCGTAATAAGGACTTCCCGGTACATAGTAGTAAATAGTGTTTTCAGTTCTAAATTTTTTTAATATTTCATCTATTATGCTCTCATAAACTTGGTTTAAATTTTTCATTTCTTCAAAATATTTATCAAAAGTTTCAAATTTTATATTTTCTTCTCTTAAATATTCAACAAAAGGATGTCTATCAGTTCTTACATATTTAAAAGCATTATCTTTTAGTGTTTTAAATCCTTCTAAAGATATGTCATTAACTTTTTTAGTTCCTGTACCAATTATTGTAAGTTTTAGCATGTGTTCCTCCTACTTCATTAATCTAAATTTCACAAGAAATCTTTCTATTTTTTCTCCTTTAGGTAGTAGTTCTAAATCTTTCTTTGTAATAGCCTTTGTTAAAGGAAGGGCTATTATATAAACTACAACTCCAAGAATTACAGATATTAATGCTGATAGTTTCATTCCTAAAAATCCGTACATTAATGAGTATCCAGCAAAAACAATGACTCCCATTATTAAAGATGCGGCTAATGGTCTAGGGACTATATTTCTTAGTTTAATATCAATTTTTGTTTTTCTTTTAAGATCTATATAGTTTAATAAAGCTGCCGTAAAGTATGCTGCGATAGTACTGTATGCAGCTCCAGCTACGTTCAAGCTTTTAATTCCAACTAATATATATGTAAGTATTACCTTTACTAATGCCCCTATCGCCAAGTTCTTCACCGGTATTTTTTGTTTTTCTACAGCTTGCAAAATTGCTGTCAACGACTGAACTACTGTAAGAAATATTACACTTATTGCCAGTATAGCAAGTAAATAACCTACGCTAACGTGTTTTGCACTACCCAAAGCAGGATAAAATAAAACTATTATAGGTTCTGCAAGGACGAAAAGTCCAATAGCTGAAGGCAATCCTATAAGCAAAGCTGTTCTTATACCTAAATTAGCAGTCATATTCAACATTTTGTATTCTTTTCTAGTAAAGGATTCTGTAATGGTCGGTACTAGACTCATAGCTATAGCTATTGAAAATACTTGAGGAAAGTTTATAAATGTTTGAGCTGTCCCACTTAACTGTCCATATAAATCTGTAGCTTCAATTTCACTGTAACCTATTGCAAGTAGCCTCATAGAGACTAATTTAGCATCTATTAATCCCATTAATGGAACTATTGATGCCCCAATTGTTATTGGAATTGCAATTTGAAAAAGTCGTTTCAGTACTCTTTTCCAATTTTCCTCTGCATTTTTTTTAGACATATTAATTTTTTCATCAATTTTTTTCTTGTTCATTGTGTAGACTAAAAATATTAAAACAAATCCAGCAATACCTCCGGCTGAAGCCCCAAATGATGCTCCACCAGCGGCCTTTGGCAAAGATTCTTCTACAAATATATACGCTAAGTAAAGTCCTACTGCAAATCTAAATAGCTGTTCTATAATCTGGGATAAAGCTGTCGGAACCATATTTTGCATTCCTTGAAAATAACCTCTATAAACAGACATAATTGGCACAAAGAATAATGCAGGTGTCAAGGCAAGCAAAGAGTATGAAGTCCCAGGATAACCAATAGCTACTGCAATTTGATCTGCAAAAATAAATACAAATACTGATGATACTGCAGCGAGTGTTATTAAAGTTGTCATTGATATTTTAAATACCTGCTGAGCACCTTTGAAATTGTCTAATGCTATCTTTTCCGACACCAATCTCGCAATAGCTGTTGGAAATCCAGCGAGAGAAATTACAAGTAATAAATTATAAACCTGGTATGCAGGTTGATAGTATCCAATACCCTCTGTTCCTATTAAATTTGTAAGAGGTATTCTATATATTGCTCCGATGATTTTCACAATAAGTCCAGCTGCTCCTAATACTGCAGCACCTTTAAGAAAGTTTTTATCTGACATTTTTTCCTCCTGTAGTAAATTAAAAAGTGCCTTGCGGCACCCACTAGAACCCTTGCCGACTTTTCGTGCCTTTCTTAGATCATCAAAAGTCTAGACATTTAGATCCTTCACTATGTTCTGGATGATCCATTCATTTATGCTTAAAGTTGGAAAGAGTCTATTATTTTCTGAATAAATTCTTTGAGAATGTAACGGAATTTCTATTGAATCTACTTCTATTAATCATTAAATTTTGAACTACTAAAATAACTCCTATAAAAATCACAATATCTCCAATTGAAACTGCTGATGGAAATAACATCATTCTATTCCATGGAATAAATCCGCCGGCAAAAAATCTTTTGTCCGGTATTATTTTAAATAGCTTAATGTTACCTTCTGAAAGTAATTGATATATCTCCTTTGAGAAGGCAATCTGAGCTGTATTTTCTGTGATACCTATATTAAATCCATTGGTTATAAAACTTATAAGGTTTAATACACCGCCAACAAAAATAATAGGAAGGTACTTAATCTTGAAATTTATAGCTATAGCTATTAGAATCAGTATATAGGATAAAATTAGTATTACTTCATAGTAGTTAAAATTTAAATCCAGTAACCCTGTGTTTAAAAGCAAAAACGACATCTGAATTAATAAAGAAATTAAAATTAATAACTTTCCTTTTATAACTACATCTCCAATTTTACGTATTTCACCTTTTCTTATATATCCAATTAATATTCCTATTAATAAACCTTCTAGTACCACTTTATCCTCCCAATGGTTAATATCATTAACATTATACTTTATAGCCTTTGGTTTTACAAGAATATAGATGCATTTATTTCCAATTAAAAAATACTATCAAGCCTGATAGTATTTTTTAATTATTTTTATTTTCTCTGTTTATTTTTAGGTACTATACAAGTTCCTGTTGCTTCACATACTATTATAGGTTCATCTAACATATCACATGCTGATTGACTAATATCCGGTCTTGGTAAAACTACTTTTTTTGCTGTGAATTTCATTTTTCTTGATGTATTCCCTATCTTTGTTATTTCACCTTCAACCTCTATATAATCTCCTGCATATACCGGAGCTAAAAAATCTACACAATCGTAAGATCTAAAAAGTCCTTCATCTCCGTCGCATTGTATAAGAAGCTCTGTTGCTATGTCTCCAAATAATCCAAGCATTCTAGCACCATCTACAAGATTACCTCCATAGTGTGCATCCTGAGAACTCATTCTCAGTCTTAATGTTGCTTTGTATTCTTTTTCCATTCATAGTCTCCTTTCAGTTTTGCCCTTAGGCATAAATTTCTTGATATAACTCTCTTAATTCTTTGCTATCTCTCATAATTTGAAGAGATATCGCAGCATGGTCTTTGGTATATCCATTTCCCATAATCATATTTACATCTTTACCTACACCCTCAGCACCTAAAGCTGCTTTTGTGAAAGATGTTGCCATAGAGAAAAAATATACTGTACCATTATCTTTACATGATAATATGCTGGACATTTCGCAGTTGGGCATATTAACACAATTGATAACTTTATCGCATAATTTTCCATTTGTTGCTTTAGATACTTCTTCGTATACAGCTACTGCATCTGTAGCATCTCCTTCAATAAATACATCTGCCAATCCTAATTTTTTTATTTTATCTACAGGAGTATTCCAGAAAGTCATACAGATTACTTTTCCAGTTATTCCTGCTCTTTTTTTTGCTTCATATAAACATAACATTCCAGATTTTCCAGCTCCACCTATTACCATAACCGTATCCCCAGGTTTTACAAGCTTTGCTGTTTGTGCCGGTGCTCCTGCTACATCTAGTACCGAAAGAGCTAAGTTTTCAGGTAAATCTTCTGGTAGTTTTGCATATATTCCACTTTCAAAAAGTATGGCCTGTCCCTTAATATCTACCTGGTCAATATCCTTTCTAATTTCAAGAATTTCATCGATTCTTAGTGGCGTTAGAGATAAAGAAACTAATGTGGCTATTTTATCTCCTACTTTTAAATTTCTATCTTTAAGAGCATCTCCTATCTCTTTTACCGTCCCAATAAGCATTCCTCCTGAGCCAGTTACAGGATTTTGATGCTTTCCTCTTTCCTCTACAATGCTTTTCATAATTATTTTAATTTTTTCTTCATCGCCTCTTGCCTGTTCCTTAATCTGGGTAAAGCTAGCTGAGTCTATGTTTAATGTCTGAACGTCTATGAGTATTTCATTGTCGTATATTTCCATATTGTTGTTGATCTTAGTTGCAGGTTGAGGTAAAACTCCTTTTGGTTCAAGTACTCTATGCGTACCGTATGGATTTCCTTTTCTATGTATCATCTTAACCTCCTAAAAATTTATATAATAATATATTGCATGAATCATGCCAATAATAATTATGTTCCAATACTTGAAATTACAATGTTTCTATTTTATCATTCTTTTTAATAATACAACATTGCCCAATTTTTATCAAGGTTGGCGCCTATTTTTCGGCACAAAGGCAAAATAAAAACTCTCTGAAATTCTTCAGAGAGTTTTTATAACATGTATTTAAAATTCAGGTTCTATTAGTCCTACCTGCTGGTCTTTTCTCTTGTAAATTACATTAACTTCCTCTGTATCTGCATTTAGAAATACATAGAAATTATGTCTCAGTAAATCCATTTGTAGTACTGCTTCTTCAATGCTCATAGGTTTCATCGCAAACTTTTTAGTTTTTACAATTTTAATTTCATCCTCTTCTTCATCAAGGGGTTCGATATTCTCAAACCTTATTGTTTCCTTAGTATGCTTTTTATCTTGGAGTTTTGACTTGTATCTTCTTATCTGTCTTTCCACCACATCTACAGCTTTATCTATAGAGTGGTACATATCATCCGTCACTTCCTCCGCCCTGATTATTGTTCCTCCGAAAGGTATTGTGATCTCTATAATCTGTCTTAATTTTTCTACACTTAATACAACTTTTACGTCTATATCTTTATAGAAAAATTTGTCCAGCTTTGCTAACTTTCTTTCAACCATGTCCCTTAAACTGTCAGTTACATTTACATTTTTTCCGTAGATATCAATTTTCATAATGTCTTCCCCTTTCATGATTTTATTTATTAATAGTTTACCCACTTATTAGGTCTTCTAATCAATTATTTAGAATATTAATATTTTTTTTATTTTTAATTATTATGTTAACAACTCTGTTGATAAGCTATGTTTTTTTGTGTTTTCTGTTGATAACCTCGAAAAAGTTATCCACAGGTTGTTATTTTTATTTTTATCTTGCTAATGTTAACCCATATATATTTTTAACTTCAACCTTTAAGAGAGATTTCGAACATTCGTTTATAGTTGTTCCCGTTGTGTATACATCATCCACAATTAAAACATTTTTATTTTTTAGATGTTTTACAGCAAAAAATGTATTTTTAAGGTTATTTACCCTATCTTCTCTTTTTAACTGGTTTTGAGCCTTTGTATCCACTCTTCTTTCCATTAGTCTTTCACATGGTATATTTAGTTTTTTTTCCAAATATTTAGCCATAAGTTCAGATTGATTATAGCCTCTTTTTCTTTTCTTGTTTTTATGAAGAGGAACAAAAGAAATAATATCAACATTGATATCATAATTTTTAATATGTTTATATAACAATTCTCCCAACATCTTATAGTAATAAGGTTTATTATTATATTTGTAGTCTTTAATTACATCCCTTATTAATCCTTCGTATTTATATGGTGAATAGATTTTTTTGAAAGATTTCGGTTCTTCTATACACTCTATACATATTTCTCCGGAAGCAATTAATGGTTTGGAACATATTTTACAATTGTTAGGTTTTATGTTCTTAAAACTGTATAGACATTCTTTACAAATATAATCTTCTCCTATGGTTTCATCCCAGTATCCACATATAAGGCAGGAATTTTTCTCTGGAAATATTAAATCTACTAATCCATTAAATGGCTTTTTAATTAATTTTTTCAATTATATCCCCCTAAATCAAAAAATCCTTAACCTTATCCAGTCTACCTTTAAGATTCGAATATCTTCTATCAATTCTATTATTACTTATCATTTCTTTAATGTACTTTTTGTATCCAACTAATACTACAAGGTCCTGAGCTCTTGTAACAGCTGTATAAATTAGGTTTCTAGTCAAAAGCATTGGTGGTGCCCAAGTTACTGGTATTATAATTGCCGGAAATTCACTTCCCTGACTTTTATGAATGGTTACTGCATAGGCATGTATTAATTCATCCAGTTGATTATAGCTATATGTAACTTCTTTATTGTCGTCAAATTCTACAATTAATTCTTGGTCTATTTTATTAACATATCTTATATATCCAATATCTCCATTAAATACTCCTTCTCCACTTTCTACATATCCATCTTCATCAGTTTTTTTCCAGGACATTTGATAGTTGTTTTTAATTTGCATAATTTTATCGCCGGTTCTAAAGATAATTTTGTTATTTTTTAATTCTTCTTTTCCTTTAGTCATTGGATTTAATTTACTTTGAAGGATTTTATTTAGTTCATTGGTACCATTTAAGCTTTTTTTCATTGGTGTTAAAATCTGTATGTCTTCTAATGGTTTAAAGTTATAATGTTCAGGAAGTCTTTTTTCAACTAAACCTACAATTGTTTCGTTGATATCTTCATTGTTAGTACAATCAATAAAGAAAAAATCTCCATCTTTTTTATTAAATTCAGGCATTTCTCCATCATTAATCCTGTGGGCATTTATAGTTATCATACTATCGTTGGATTGTCTGAATATTTTGTCTAGTTTAATAGTTGGTATAATATGGCTATTTATTATATCTCTCAACACAGAACCAGGTCCTACTGAAGGTAGTTGATCTACATCCCCCACCATAATAAGGTGAGTTTTAGGTTCTATCGCTTTTAAAAGACTATTCATCAGAATAATATCTACCATAGACATTTCATCAACTATTATTACATCGTATTCAAGGGGAGATTCTTCATTTTTATTAAAGAACAAGTTTTTACTATCTTCACTATATGTGAATTCCAGCATACGATGAATAGTTTTAGCTTCTCTACCAGTAGTTTCGGTAATTCTTTTAGCAGCTCTTCCTGTAGGTGCACAAAGGGCTGTTTTTTTATCCATCAATTCAAATCCTTCGATTATTCCTTTTATTATTGTAGTTTTTCCAGTACCCGGTCCTCCGGTTATTACCAGAACGTTCTCTTTAAAGGATTTTTCTATTGCTTCTTTTTGTTTTATGGTTAAAGATTTTCTTGATCTTTCTTCTATTCCCGTTATTATATCTTCAACATCTTCTTCAGGATCTTTTTCCTCAGTGAGTAGTGTTACCAGTTTGTTAGCAGTACCTGCTTCAGCATAATAATAAGGTATGTAATAAACACATTCTTCTTCATCTATAGTTTCCATATGTATCTCCCCTCTGAGGGCCATATTAGAAATTACAGCTTCCACATATTTTTTTTCTATTTCCAAGGTTTTTTCTGCTCTTTTTACAACTATATTTTTGGGTAGATAAGTATGTCCATCTGATGCAGATTCCATAAGATTGTATCTTACACCTGCTGAAATTCTATACTCAGATTTTTTATCAATTCCCATGCTTTCGGCTATTTTATCTGCAAGTTTAAATCCTATACCGTAAACATCTGCAGTAAGTCTGTAGGGATTTTCTTTTACTTTTTCTATAGTTTCTGAGCCGTATTCCTTATATATTTTTATACCGTAAGAGGGGGATATGTTGTATTTTTGAAGGTAAAGCATTATTTCTTTAATTTCCAACTGTTCTCTAAAGCTGTCAACTATCTTTTCTGCTTTTTTCTCACCTATACCATCTACCTTCATTATTTCTTCAGGATGATACTGAAGAATATTAAAAGTATCCTCGCCAAATTCTTCTACTATTTTAGCTGCAGTAGCATCACCTACACCCTTTATTAGACCTGAAGCAAGGTATTTTTTTATACCGTCAATTGAATCAGGCATTATTATTTTGTACTTTTTAACTTCAAATTGTTTTCCATATCTCGGGTGCTCTATCCACTCACCTTCTACTTCTATTTGTTCTCCTAAACTTATAGAAGAAAATAATCCTGTAAAGGTAATTACATCCTCACTGGTTTCAATTATTCCTACTGTATATCCATTGTTTTCGTTATTGTATATAATTTCTTCAACTGTTCCTGCTATTGTATCCATCTATCCACATCCTTAAAATACATTATACATTAATTGAATGTATAGTTAAATATTAAATTAAAAAGGTTTATAAATATTACATCAATTTAAATTTCTATTTATTAATTATTTATTTAATTATGTTAAATTACACACAAATATACTTATATTTGATATAATGAAATAGAGTTTTTATAGGAGGAAGGTTGATGGCAGGAATTAAAACTAGTAAGACTTATGATATTTTAACTTTTTATACAGATTATAAAAATAGAATAACTCCTGAAAATCTAATTGGTCTTTTTCAGGAAATAGCTACTGTACAATCAGATGAACTAAAGTTAGGTCAAAAATATATGTCTAATGAAGATTTATTATGGGTACTTATTAAATACGATATTGAAATAAATAGAATGCCTAAATACCCGGAAAAGATTAGACTTGAGACTTATGCGATGTACACTAGAAAATTTTATATTTATAGAAAATTTGAAGTTTATGATGAAAAAAATAAACTAATATCAAGTGCTTATTCAGCTTGGAGTTTGGTAAATAAAAAAACCATGTCTTTACAAAAAATACCATCTGAATTAATGTTAGCTTACGGCTGTAGTGAAAATACTAAAGATGAAAAAGCTAATTTTGAAGGACTCAAGACTGTTAAGAATCCAGATTTATCAAGAGAATTTTCCATAAGATATACTGATATAGATCGTAATCATCACGTAAACAATACAAACTATATATCTTGGGCTGTTAATACTGTTCCAAAAGACATAGTGATAGATTATAATTTAGAAAAAATATCTATTATATATAGAAAAGAAGGTAAATACGGAGAAGAGGTCATAGTTGATACTAGGGTTAGTAAAAAGGATAAAGTTATTTGCGATCATGACATCAAAACAAAAACCGGCGATCTACTTTGTCAAATAAAAACTAAATGGAATAAATGAGGTGATATTGTTGATTGAAAATTATTTATGGCTAATAGTAGCAGTAATTTTAGCTGTCGTGGAAGGAGCTACTCTAAATTTAACTACAATATGGTTTGCTCTTGGTGCTTTAGCTGCATGGTTAGTTACATTTTTAAACTTTTCTTGGGGTTTACAAATCGGAGTATTCGTTTTAGTTTCTGGTATTTTACTTATATTCACTAAACCACTAGTTAAAAAATATTTAAAAGTAGGTAGAGTAAAAACCAATGCTGAAGAAGTTATTGGAATGAATGCTATTGTAACGGAAGAAATTAATAATATAGATGCAAAAGGCAAAGTAAAAGTCAAAGGTCAAATATGGACAGCTAGATCGGATGATAGCCAAATTATAAAAATAGATTCAATAGTCAAAGTATTAAGAATCGAAGGTGTAAAATTAATAGTAAGAAAATTAAAGGAGGATAATTAAATGGAGTTTTTAATCTTTTTAGTACTAGTAATAATTTTAGTAATTTTAAATATTAAAATTGTACCACAAGCAAATGCTTTTGTTATAGAAAGACTGGGTGGATATCAAGCTACTTGGGATGTAGGTTTACACGTTAAGATACCATTTATAGATGTTATAAAAAGTAAAGTTTCTTTAAAGGAACAGGTAGTTGATTTTCCCCCTCAACCTGTAATAACCAAGGATAATGTAACTATGCAGATAGACACAGTTGTTTTTTTTCAAATAACTGAACCTAAGTCATTTACATATGGAGTAGATAGACCTATTTCAGCTATCGAAAATCTTACTGCTACAACTTTAAGAAATATAATCGGTGAACTGGAATTAGACGAAACTCTAACTTCTAGGGAACTTATCAATACAAAAATGAGAAGTATATTAGACGAAGCAACAGATCCCTGGGGTATAAAAGTCAATAGAGTTGAAGTAAAAAATATCACTCCACCGGAAGAAATACAGGATGCTATGGAAAAACAAATGAAAGCCGAAAGGGAAAGAAGAGAATCTATCTTAAGAGCCGAAGGTAAAAAAAGATCAGCTATATTGGTAGCCGAAGGACAGAAAGAATCAGTTATCTTAGAGGCGGAAGCATATAAAGAATCTGCTGTAAGAAGAGCCGAAGGTGAATCAGAAGCTATCCTCAAGGTTCAGCAAGCAAAGGCTAAGGGTATAGAAATGATTCGACTTTCAAAACCAAATAAAGAAGTACTTACAATTCAAAGTATGGAAGCTTTTATTAAAGCTGCTGACGGTAAAGCAACAAAAATTATAATACCTTCAGAAATACAAGGTATTGCAGGTTTAGCATCATCACTAACAGAAATAATGAAAAAAGACAGTGATTACGAATCTTTTTCGACAGAAAACGAAGAGGAAACAGAATCAAAAGAAACAATGACAGAAGAAATGAGAAAACTAAAAGAATTAGAAAAATAAATAAAACTAGATATAAGTTTAGATAGTCTCTAAAGGCTATCTTTTTTTTGAAAAACTTAAATAAGTTTAGTTAATTATGTTTATGTTTTATCAATTTTATAGTATTGTTATTATATAATATATATTTGGAGTTATAGGAGGTTTTTATGGATTTTATTTTGGGACAACCAAAAATAGTTCTTTATGTAGTTATTTTTAGTGCTAAAATTTTCGAGGTTTCCATAGGTACTCTAAGAATTGTTCTGGTAAGCAAAGGCCAAAAGGCAAAAGCTTCGCTAATAGCTTTTTTCGAAAGTATAATTTGGGTTATGATTGTAAGTACAGTTCTGGTAGATATTACCAGCGATCCTTTTAAGGTAATAATATACTGTGCGGCGTTTGCAATAGGAAACTATATAGGTGTGACTCTAGAAAATCGATTGGCTATGGGGCTTTCTTCAATACAGGTAATAACTGATTTAGAAGAAGGAAATGTACTGGCTCAACTTTTACGGGATAATAATTTCGGTGTTACCGTAATGAAAGGTGAAGGAAAGGAAAAAGAAAAAGAAGTTCTTATTCTTCACTTAAAAAGAAAGAGAA
The DNA here is from genome assembly GCA_033549325.1 of Bacillota bacterium. GTDB lineage: Bacteria > Bacillota > Clostridia > Tissierellales > Dethiosulfatibacteraceae > UBA8670. Next base: position 43,910 of record JAWSUU010000001.1, read on the forward strand.
TTACAGAGGCTGTTAATTTAATCCACTCTCAATTAGAAAACGCTTTAATTACAGTTAATGAAGTTAAAGTTGTAAGAGGTGGGTATATCAAAAGAAAATAATTTTAAATATAAGGCAAAAGACTTTTCACATCAATAAAAGTGCGATAATCTTCATTTAATAATATATCCGATAAGTCGATTATAGTGTCTATAACTGGGGTCTTAACCCCTTTTATTTTGCCTAAATTTGAAATAGGTGCAAGACCATAAGGTATATCCTCTTTAATGTATCTAGTATTTAGATTTGATGGTGCCAATCCATCCTTGTGTACTGAACTTTTTGATAATGATTTGAAAAGATTTGATTCTTCGGATAAATAAGTGCTTTGCATAATATCTTTCAAGCTCTGAAGTTCTATACCCCAAGCTCTTCCTACATCTATTCTTTCCTTATCTATTCTATCTATAATTCCAGCTATGGTTTCTGTTATACCTTCACCGTAAAAAGTCAAAATTACCTTTTTGATTTTCTATTCTACCTAGATTAAGTAGTAATACCGCTGGGTGAATAATAGGATTCATATTTAAAAGTTGGATTTCTAGATAATTTTCTTTTATATAAAATATATCCCATAATTCATTCAATATAGGAAGTATTGATTTTGATGATTCTCTGTCTAATGAAGCTATAAATACTTCTTCCTTAATCCCTTTAACAATAGTAAGGTTATCATTATATTTTCTGCAGGGATATATAAACGAACTAGTTCCTACAGCTTTAATCAGCCCTTCCTTTTCTGTACCGGTTATCATATTGTTTAATTCCCATACTCCGTAGTTATCCGGAAAAAATACTATACTTATACTCTTATCTATATTAGAAATCATTTTATCTAGATATTTTTTTCTACAAAAAGCAGGGACAGTTATAAAAATTAAATCAGCATCCATCATTGCTCTGTACATATCATTTGTAATTAAAGAAATAGTTCCTTTTGTACATAAGCTTCCTTTTATACTTACTTCCCAGTTTTTTCTTTCTCTATTTAACTTTTTTTCTTTAAATATTTTAACCTTATTCCCTTTACTGGCTAAATAAGCTCCTAGAGTAATTCCAACGTTACCTTCCCCTAATATACAGTATGTTTTCATTCTTATCACCAACTTTTAAAATAGTTATTATAATTATATCAAATAAATAATAATATTAAATAGAAATATAGTTAAATCTTGACTGAATTTTTAAATTCGTATATACTATATTTATAAATGATATGTCAACATATCTATTATGTTAATATAGGAGGTTACACAATGAAGACTTTAATGACCGGTAACGAAGCCATTGCCAGAGGAGCTTATGAAGCAGGAGTTCTTGTAGCATCTTCTTATCCCGGTACTCCAAGTACGGAGATAATGGAAAATTTTTCTCAATATAAAGATGTTTATGCAGAATGGGCTCCCAACGAAAAAGTAGCAGCTGAAGTAGCTATAGGTGCTGCAGTTAGGGGTGTTAGATCTTTTGCTTCCATGAAACATGTAGGGGTAAATGTAGCAGCAGATCCATTTATGTCTTATGCTTACCACGGTTCAAATGGTGGATTTGTATTAATTACCGCTGATGAACCTAATATGTTCTCTTCTCAAAACGAGCAGGATAATAGACTCTATGCTAAACATGCTAAGGTGGCTTTAATCGAGCCTTCAAATTCCCAAGAGTGCATTGATTATATGAAATATGCATATGATATAAGCGAAAAATATGATACTACAGTACTTTTTAGAGTTACAACACGTATTTGTCATTCTAAAACTGTTGTAGAATTAGGAGATAGAGTAGTTCCCGAAGTAAAACAATTCGAAAAAAATCAAAAAAAATATATTATGGTTCCAGCTCATTCCAGGGAAAGACACCCTCAAATAGAGAATAATTTAGAAGAACTAAGAAAATATTCCAACAACTGTCCTTTAAATAGAGTTGAAATGGGAGATACAAGTATAGGTATTATATGTAACGGTATATCTTATGAATATGCTAAGGAAGTAATGGGAGATAAGGCATCATATTTAAAAATTGGATTTTCAAATCCTCTTCCCGATGAGATGATAAAAGACTTTGCAAAAAAAGTAGATAATTTATATGTGATTGAAGAAAATGAACCTTTTATGGAAACACAGATTAAATCATGGGGTATAGATTGTAAAGGTAAAGAGATTTTCCCTATATGTGGAGAATTCAGTCCTGAATTAATTAGAGAAAAACTTTTAGGTATTGAATCAAAGGTTTCGAAGACCACAGATTTACAGGCACCATCAAGACCTCCGGTTTTATGTGCAGGTTGTCCACACAGAGGTTTATATCAAGAACTTAAAAAATACAAAAACAAAGCATTCTTCTCAGGTGACATTGGATGCTACACCTTGGGATATTTACCACCTCTTGAAGCTATGGATTTCTCAGTATGTATGGGAGGTTCAGTGACAGCAGCTCAAGGCTTCCAAAGAGGAAATGAAATGGCTAAAGATACCAAATATAAAGCTTTTGCTTTAATTGGTGACTCAACCTTTTTTCACTCAGGTATCACAGGATTAGTTAACATGACTTACAACAATACACCGGTTACAACTATAATTTTAGATAACAGTATTACTGCTATGACCGGTCATCAGGAAAATCCTAATACAGGAGTAACAGCAAGTGGAGAAATTACAAATAAAATTGACATAGAAAAATTATGTGTTGCTTGCGGTATTAGTGAAGAAAATATAGTAACTATTGACCCTTACGATTTGATGGCAACTAAAAACGCTATTAAAATGGGTTACGACAGTGAAGAACCTTTTGTAATTATAGCTAAGAGAGAATGTGCTCTACTAAAGCCAATAATTAAAAAAAGAGAAAATATGAAATGTAAAGTAGATCCGGAAAAATGTACTTTTTGCAAGTCATGCTTAAGGACAGGTTGTCCTGCATTACAAATCAAGAATGACAAAGTATTTATAGATGAAAGTCAATGCAACGGCTGTACAGTGTGTCTTCAAGTTTGTCCATTTGATGCAATCGAAAAGGTAGGTGAATAAAATGATTAAAAACATTTTATTAGTAGGTGTTGGAGGACAGGGTACAATCCTTACTTCAAAAATCCTGTCTCAAGGATTATTGGAAGCCGGTCATGATGTTAAAATGGCTGAGATTCATGGAATGTCTCAAAGAGGTGGAAGTGTAACTACTCAGATAAGATATGGCGACGCAGTTTATTCTCCTGTAATAGAAAAAGGCACTGCTGATATTATCGTATCTTTTGAAAGGTCTGAGGCTTTAAGATGGATTGAGTATCTTAAAGAAGACGGTATTTTAATATTAAACGAGCATCAGATACAACCTTTTACAGTTACACTTGATTTATCAAAATATCCGGAAAATCTCGTAGAAGAATATACGGCTAAAGTAAAAAATTTCATATCCTACAATGCTTTCGAAATGGCAAAAGACCTGGGAAATTCAAGAGTTATGAATATTATACTTTTAGGCTCTCTAGTTAAATATGTAGGTCTTGAAGATATTGATTGGAAAAATGTTATCAAAGAAACAGTCCCTGAAAAATTTGTCGAATTAAATATTAAAGCTTACGAAAAAGGATACAATATATAAAACAAAAGGTCTATCACTAAGATAGGCCTTTTTAATTTAGATCTAGATCCATATAAAATTTATATAATTCACTATTTATTATATTTTTTGAATATTCAACTATCTTGTCTTCTTCTGAATAAGTAATCTTTTCCCATAGTAGAATCGGGCTGTTTTTTTCGATTTTCATTAGTTCTTCTTCATTTTTACCGGAAATCATTGGTTCTATATATATCTTTGCTCTTTTTTGTTTTAAAAAACAGTATTCTTCAACCATATCGTGAATAAGATTAATTTCGCTTTTTTCGATATCTAGGGATAAATAGTATTTCACCGGCAGATATACATACTCAAGGGCATTTACTTTATTGTTAATAACCTTTGTTCTAATTATTTCATATAATTCTTCACCATTTGATATATCTAATTTTTCTGAAAGTTCTTCGTCAGCTTTTATCTTCCCTTTACTTAAAGTTTTATGTTCGCCTTTTGTGAGAGAACTATCGTTTTCAAAACCATAAAATCTATGTTTTCTTATATCTTCTAAATTTTTTTCTGTTACAAAGGTCCCTTTACCTTGAATTCTATATACAAGTCCTTCATTTACTAAATCTCTCACTGCTGTAGTAGCAGTTATCCTACTCACATTAAAGATATCTCCCAATTCTTTTTCAGATGGAATTTTCTCTCCAGGATTGATTTTCCCTTGTTTTATATTTTCTTTAATATAATTTTTTATTTTGACGTATTGAGGTATGTTATCCATAATTTCCTCCTTATATAATGTTAATATTATAAACGACTTTTTGATATAAGTCAAAATATGATATATCATTTTATAAAATGATAATATTTGCTGCTTTACTGAACAATTTTTAAATGTTAAAATATTGTATATATTGCTTAGGGGAGGAAATTATGAGTAGAATAACACTAAATGAACTGCACAAAGAAATACTAAACGGATTAACAGAAGAAAAGTTTTTAAAAAAACTAGATTTAACAGAAGAAAAAATTCATTCTTTAGTTTTAAACAAACACTTTGTCACCAAGCTTTCTACTTTGGTGAGCAGAGATAAAATTACCTGTCAAAATATACTTAACCTTTGTATTGATATTATGAATAACGTTTCCCAAGAAAAACATGATGACTGGCTTAATTATGCCTATAATTATATTCTCAATTTCTCTTTCCCAAATGCTGTTACTTTAGATTTAGATCCAAAATATGAAAAAGGCACACTACTATATCTTAAAATATTGAGAGTAGTATTTACTAGTGTAAAAGCAAATAGAAATTTTAATAAATTTTTAGATTTTGAATTTTTAACAGATGAAGAAATATTAAATCTTAAAAACCCGAGTGAATATACTAGGTTCTTAGAATTGTACGATAAACTCTATATCTATGAATTAATGAGATTAAATAAAGAAATTACAGGCTACAATTCACTAGACCATATAGCTGGAGTTCACCACGTAGCTATGCATGTAGGTAAGCAGCTTGACAAAGCAGGGATCCCTATATACTTAGGTAGAGTATCCGGAGCCGCAGCTGGACATGATATAGGTAAATACGGATGCAAAGGGGAAGAACTTACTAGAGTACCCTATTTGCATTACTATTACACAGAACAGTGGTTTAGAAGATTTAATATCCCTCAAATAGGTCATATAGCTGTCAATCACTCAACCTGGGATTTAGAACTTGAAAATCTTCCTCTGGAATCTTTAGTGCTTATATATGCTGATTTTAGAGTTAAAAGCGACCCTCGAAAGAAACAGAAAAAAATGGAAATATTTGGACTTGACGAATCTTTTCAAGTTATTTTGGATAAATTAGATAATGTTGATGAAGCAAAAGAAAGAAGATACAAAAGAGTTTATGCAAAATTAAAAGACTTTGAAAATTTTATGATCAGTAAAGGTATCGATGTTTCTTTAGAAGGAGAATATAAGGAAATAGAAGAAAAAGACTCCTCTCTTATGTCTGACTATGAAGTAGTAAATAATTTCATAAATATGGCTATAAGTCATAATATAGATTTGATGTATAAATTAAGCAGCGACGAATCCTTAAGTTTAATTTTAGAAGCTGCAAGAACTGAAAAAGACTGGAAAAACATAAGAGCTTATTTGAATATATTTACAGAATACAATACTTACTTAATTCCTAAACAAAAAATGCTTACTCTTAACTTTATGTATGAACTTTTAGTGCATAAGGAAGGTGATATAAGAAAACATGCGGCTGAGCTAATTGGTTCTATAATAGCAGGTTTTGATGATGAATACAGAAAAGAAGTCCCTAAAGACCAGGAATTAGAAAAACCTGAAACAGATAGTTTTGAACTTTGGAGTAGATATCTAGATTTGATAATCAACCCGGATCACAAGATTATTGAAAAACATAGAGAGTGGATAGGATACTGTCTAAAAAATATGGTGGGAGAATTTTTCAAAAACTGCGATAAAGATAATATAGACAGATACTTAGAAATTTATATAAAAACAATCAAATCTAACTTTAAAGTAGAAGAAAATATATTTTTTCTACTGGATTCACTATGGCGACTCCCTTATAGCTATGTCACCGATGAGCAGCTTAAAATAATCATCAATTTTATTGTAAATATAATGAGAGAAAATAGCAACGGTATAAATGATGACTACAACAATCTTGTGGTGGGATTGGATACTGCTTTGCGTATTGCAGACCTGGTTGATTACAGAAATAATTCTTTAGAACCTTTAAAAGATTTTATTAGAGAGTTAAATCATCATAACAATGTAGCTGTTTGCTTTTTAAAATATAAAATAGGATGCCATCTTCATCTTAAAGATGATGTTAAAAATTATTATAAATCAATGCTTGTTAAAACTTCTGAAAATTTATCTGAAATATTTTTGATGAACTTAAAGGCGGCTGTTCACTGGATTATGAAAGCTACCAACATCGAGTTTATAAAAGAATTCATGGAAAATATTTCACCAATGTCGAGATTACATACAGCTACTCACTTATGTAATTTAGTAAAAGTTAGTGCTGTAGAGTTTGTTAGAAACAGTGCCGGTTCAGCTTTACTTCAATTAGCTCCAATGCTGTCTTACGACCAAAGAAATGATGTATCTGTAGAGCTTTTAAGAGGTTTGGAAATTGAGGGCTATGAATTTTCCAAATATATACCTCAGTATTTAGGAGAGTTTATGCTATATCTACCTCCTAAAGAGCTGGATGAATTTTTAGATGACTTTACCGACTATGTGAAAACTAAAAGTGGAAGAACAATACCACTAATTTTAAATACCATCAGCGTTATAGTGGAAAACTATGCAGACTATAGAGAAAGATTTGAAGAAGACGATGCTACTTTTAACGATAGATTAAATAAAATGCTTGGAATTTTAATGTGTGGATTATCAAATTATAATTCATCAGTAAAACAAGAAGCCTTTCTATATATTGGAAAAAATATTTTTGCATCTGCTGTATTGTCTTTAGATGAAAAGAAGAAAATTTTCCAGCTAATAGGCAAAAAATTACTCACTCTACTGGCTGAAAAGGTTTCAGATGATTTGTTCTTTTTTAATAACTCTGCTTCTTTAAATCATATCTACAGATTTATTAGTGACTATAATTTCTTTGTAAGTAAACTTAATTACAAAGAAGCTAAAAAAGTAGCTTTTTTCCCGGGTACTTTTGATCCATTTTCTTTAAGTCACAAACAAATCGTAAAAGAAATCACTAAATTAGGATTTGATGTTTATCTTACTATTGATGCCTTTTCCTGGTCTAAATTGACACAACCTAGAATGTTTAGGCGAAATATAGTTAATCTTTCTATAGCTGATGAATTAAATGTATATTTATTTCCCGACAACATACCAGTAAATATAGCTAATAACAGGGATTTAGATTATTTAAAGGATTTGTTTAAAAACAAGGATTTATATCTAGTTGTAGGAAGTGATGTACTGGTCAATGCCAGTGCTTATAAAAGCAGAGCTACTAAATCTTCTATTCACTCTTTAAATCATATTATATTCAAAAGAGCTCATTCAGAAACAGAAAAAGAAGATATTTCAAAAGCAAAAGAGGCTCAAAATAGAATAAAAGCTAAAATTATTAACTTAAAGCTACCTCTTCAATTGGAAGATATAAGCTCTTCTCAAATAAGAGAACATATTGATGAGAATAGAGACATATCAAACTTGATAGATCCACTTGCTCAACAGTATATTTACGATTACGGTTTATATTTAAGAGAACCTCAGTATAAATCTCTAATAGAGGCAAAAAGTTTAAAAATAGAGGTTATAGATAATTTAAATGAGAATATAATTAAAGAAATTGGACATCATATTTTTATACATACGGATTTATATAAAAATACCGGTGAAAAATTTAACAGTAGAAAAATGAAACTTTTGATAATCAGAGATCATGCAAACAAGGATCAAATAGTTGCATTTTCAGCTTTTCACTATATAGAGCTGACCCAGTTGTATTCTGAATTTGAAAACACAAAGGTTACAAGCTATTTAAGAGAAAATGCAGCTGGCAAAATCATGGTAATCGATGGATTTTACTTTAATAAAAAGGTTTCTTATTCAAATTTGGAACAGATAATAATTACTGAAACACTGTCTCACGGTTTATCAGAAAATCTAACTTTTGCAGTTTATCACAATATTTTAACTAATATAAAATCAGAAAAAATATTTGAACTTTTAAGTTTACATGGCTTTACTCAAGTTCCATCTGGAGATGATGATGTGAATGTGTATTCTGTAGATATGAGTAAAACTATATCATTAATGCTAAATATGGTGAGTTTTCTAAAAGAGCCTTTTAAAAATAACCCTATAGTAATAGACGAAATTAAAAAAGCAAGAAAAAGACTTCAAAAATCATTAGTAGAACTTTACCCGGGTTCTTTAGTTTTGTCCTTTGACAATGAAATGCTTCACCATAAGTTAATAGGAAAGATTTGTGACATAAATAACGTTCCTACAATACCTACGAAACCTAGATATTTAGGTGAGTATATGTGTGTACCTTTTGGTAATATTATGCAGGGCAAAGTTGCTCCAAATACCGTTACAAAATCTCTCCATACCGAAAAGATGTTTTATCCTGATTTAAGAGGATTTAAAGTTGGAGAATACCCTAACTACTCTACCCTGGAAAATCAAATCAAAACCATAAAATCTTTCGATAGAACGGTGATCCTAGTGGATGATCTACTCCATAAAGGATATAGAGTTAAAGCTATCGGCCCTTTATTTAAAAAAGAAGATATTCCTGTTAAAAAAATAGTAGTAGGATTATTATCAGGAAGAGGCAAAGAGCTTATGGAAATTCAAAATAATGAAGTTGACTCTGCCTATTTTATACCAAACTTAAGAAACTGGTTTAATGAAAATCTCATGTACCCGTTTTTAGGTGGGGATCATATTATGAGAAGTGATGGAAATAACTTGAATCTAATACGTTCAATTAATCTTATTCTTCCTTATGTTGCACCTCACTTTATAAAAGATACAAATAGAGAAAAAATATTTAATTTATCAATGGTATGTCTTGAAAACACAAAAAGTATTCTAGAAACTTTAGAAAAAGAATATCAGGAACTTTACGAAAGAAATCTTACTCTCAGCAGATTGGGTGAGGTAATAATATCTCCAAGATATCCTGATAAAGGAAGACAAATAGATTACAAATTCAATCTTAAACCTTCTACCTTTATTATAAACGACATAGAACATCTATTAAGATTAGAAAGAATAATCAAGGAGGAGTAGAATGTACTACTATAAATACAATAACAAGTATCTGTTATCAAAAAATGAGTATAGAAACCTGGAGAAAGTATCCCCCAACGAATGCTTCTCGAATGATGAAATTATATATTTTTTAGGTAAATTGGACCCTGAGAAATCAAAGGATAGCTTCTGTTTGTCTTGTCCTTCTTTGATGGATATTGAGGAAGAAACCTTAGAAATTTTAAAGGAACAAAGTTATGTGGATAAAGTAAGCTATCCAATAATAAAAAAAATATACGATAGAAAAATTAAATTTATAAATACAAATAAAAAAAATTGGAAAGAAAATTTAGATTTTGTAATGCCTAAAAAGTGGAAAATAAACATACTTGCTTTAGGAGATGTGGGAAGCACTCTTCTTATTGGTTTAAAACTTTTAGGAAAAGATTATATAGAAAAAATAGGAATATACGACAAATCAAAAAACAACACCCTTCGATGGGAAAAAGAATTAGGTCAGATTGTTTTTCCTTTTGAAGATGGAAAACTTCCTAAAGTTGATGTAGTTGATTATGAAAATCTTTTTGACTGTGACATGTTTGTTTTTTGTGCTACAAAGGCAGTCCCATCTTTAAATTCCAATGTCAAAGATGTTAGAATGGTTCAATTTGAAGGAAATTCGAAAATTATAGAAGAATATGCTAAGCTTGCTAGAAAGAAAAACTATAAAGGAATTTTTGCGGTAGTTTCAGATCCAGTAGATCTTCTATGTAAAAAAGCTTTCTTATCAGCTAATACAAATGAAAAAGGAGAATTTGATGGTTTAGGCATACCCGGAGAAAGAATTAAAGGCTACGGTTTAGGAGTAATGAATGCTCGAGCAACCTACTATGCTGAAAAAAATGGAAAAACAATCAATTATTCAAAAGAAGGTAGAGCTTTCGGACCCCATGGCAAAGGCTTAATTATCGCTAATTCTGTTGCAAACTATAATGAAGAACTATCTGAAATGTTAACCCAAAAAACAATAAAGGCTAATTTAGAAATCAGAGACTTAGGATTTAAACCTTACATAGGACCTGCATTATCCTCTGGAGCTATATCTATTATAAACACCATTTCCAATAAATGGCACTACTCTGCTAACTTTATTGGAGGAGTTTTCATGGGTAGCAATAACAGAAACCTAGAAAGTGGTCTTGAATTCGAGAGATTAGACCTCCCGGAGGAATTATTTATAAAAATCGAATCAACATACAATATGTTAAAGGAAATTATTTAATGGAAAATATACTGATTTGTCCTGAAAAACCTAGTGAAATCCTTAGAGATATGATATCTTCAGCCAATATAGGTGGTTTTTTTAAGGAATATTATGGCAACTATCAGAATTTGGATTTTTCTAATAAGAGAATTCTGTTTGCTGTAGAACTTGGAGATTCAGGTGTAAATATTAAATTGTATAAGTTGATAAATATGTTGCGAATTAGAAAAGGAAAACCTATGGCAAATTCTATTGCAGGTGTAATGATACACTGTAATAGTGAGTTGTATACTAGAAGTGAAGCTAGAAACCTTATATTTGGTTGTAATTCAATGGGATGTTCCTTCCCAGGCAAACCTCTAGTTGAAGCTACGGAAAGTCTTAAGAATTTCATTAATTACGAAAAATATTTCAATATGACATTGAAAGAAGCCTGTTTAAATAGTTGCATTGAACTTTCAGAAAGAGTGTTAAGTTTTGATAATAGTAAAATTAAAAATCCTAAAATATTAGTATTACATTCAAGCAATTCAGAAACTTCCAACACCTATATGCTTTGGAAGTTAGTTGAAAAGAATCTAATAAATGCAAAATTAAAAGAAATACATATTGGCCAGGAGCAGATAATAGACTGTAAGGGATGCTCTTTTAAAACCTGTACTCACTTTGGTCTTCAGAACAACTGTTATTATGGTGGTATTATGGTTGAGGAAATATATCCCTCTATTATAGATACAGATTATCTTGTTTTATTATGTCCAAATTATAATGATTCTATTACAGCAAATATAAGTGCCGCCATTAATCGATTAACAGCGCTTTATAGAAAAACACCTTTTTATGATAAATCTCTTTATTCAGTTATAGTTTCCGGTCATTCAGGAAGCGATATATTAGCTAAACAACTTATAAGTGGATTAAATATAAATAAAACCTTTAAACTTCCAGGAGAATTTGCTTTAATGGAAACTGCAAATTATCCAAAAGATGTGTTAAAGGTTCCCGATATTGAAAAAAAAGCTAAATCCTTTGCTGAAAATATTCTACGGTAATTTACTTGTCTATACCTTCTCTAGATAGTACTCCTTTTTCACCGTAATAATGTTTAATTTCTTTCATTTCAGTAACTAAATCCGCATAATCTATTAAAGATTGCTCTGCATATCTACCAGTAATTATTACTTCAATGTTTTTCTTTCTATCATCTATTGTTTTAATTAAATCTTCAGATGAAAATAGTTTAAAATATATAGCTATAGTTGCTTCATCTAATATTACTACCTCATAATTACTTTTCGACAGTATGTTATATATCTTATTTAAACCCTTTTTTGCAGCTATAATATCCTCTTCTTTTGGATCTTCAAACACAAAACAACCTTTACCTAGCTGTTCTATAGTCAAACTGTCAAAATATTCTGTAAGTTTAGTTTCACTGTATTTCATATCTTTTACAAATTGGCCTATATATACTTTCTTTCCAGCACACAAGGCTCTAACAGCTAATCCGAAGGCTGCCGTCGTTTTACCTTTTCCATTGCCAGTATATACGTGTACATATCCTCTATCTTCCATCTATCTACCTTTCCTATATCTTTAAATTTGCCAGTAGCAAAAATCCTATCTGAGCGAATTCATTTATAAATCCTAATGTATCTCCAGTAGTACCATCTATTTTTTTAATTATTCTTTTAGTTATAATTCCAGTTAGAGCAAAGATAAGCACCATGGGTATTAACAGCATATAGTTCAATAATAATCCAATTGCAAATGCAAATATAAATGCAGAATTTCTAACATTTTTATCCGACAAGGTCACAAATTTATATCCTAAGCCTTCTTCCTCTTTTGCATAATCACTCATATATGCCGAAAGCATTGTGGCTGATTTTCCCACTATCGGCATCAACAAGATACTTTTTATACTGCTTTCTCCAAGTAATATCACATAAGCAACCGTCACAAATATTAATCCAAGAGCACCAAAGGTTCCCAATCTACTGTCTTTCATAATTTCTAGCTGCATATCTTTTTCTCTACCACTTAAAAGTCCATCTAAGGTATCACCCAATCCGTCTAAATGTATTCCTCCTGATATCCAAAGATAGAAAAGAGTCAGAATCAAACCCACCACGTAAGTTGAATAAATAAAGGAAAAAAACTTTAACATCCCAAGACCTATTCCTATAATTATTCCTACAACAGGCAAAAATATAATTCCTAATTTATAATCCCTATCATCAAATTCTGTTTGTTGCTTTAAAGGAATTCTTGTAAAAAATGTTATCATTAAAAATATGCTTTTTGAGCTGTTAAATAAAATATTTTTCATATATTCCTCCTAAGTGTATATACCAATCCTTTCAATAGGTTTATTAACAAGCTTTTTAATTTCTTCAATAGAAATAATATCTTTATCTATTGTTGCTATACAGCAGGTTGCTGGTCCTGAAGATTTTTCAATGTTTATTTTTTTATTTTTATAGAATTTTAAATTTAACTTCCTATTCTTAGAGATATTTTTCGATTCATATTTAATCCCTTTTGATCCTACGGGAACTATATCAACAACACCTTTAATACTTCTAAGAACTCTAACAGTTGAAGCATCAATGTTTTCACTTTGATTTATCAGCACTTCTTCTCCTACCTTAGGTTTTCCTACTAAAATTAGTTCGTTTTGAGATTTAGTATTATAGAATTTAAAATCTTTAACTTTTTTATATCCTATTGCTACCATCCCTAATGATGTTTGATAGGTTTTAAAGTTCTCTTCAGTACTTCCCGTAAGCTTTATACTATCATCAGAATAGTTTTCATTTAGATATTTATTAATTCCCTCTATTATCATCTTTCCAGTATCATTCATTTCGGCACAAACATTATTCACAATAACTTTTGGAGTTACTCCCAAAGCTTCTAGTTCAGAAGTTATAACATTTACGGTATAGAATCCGGTTATTTCAGGAGGAACTTTAAATTCATCCATTTCTTTTAATCCTATGCCCCCGCTGGAATCACATGCTATAAAAATTTTCAAATCATTTTCTAAATCTATTACAGATACATCTCTATAATTTTCTTCCTTCATATCTACCTCTCGTCAAATTTTTCTTCAAGACTTTTTATATCTATTCCTATACCGGATACGGTCAAATATACTTTGTCAGATCTATCTGAAATATACTGATTGACTCTTCCTGCTGTATCTCTATACATTCTGGTAAATCTATTAATTGGTACTATTCCCATGCCTATTTCATTAGATACTAATACTGCTATTTTTCCCTGGTTTTTTATTAAGGTAATTAATTCATCTATGTCTTCAATTATTTTTTTTTCTATTTTATCATATTCTAATATTTCCGTATTATCGTCTAATTCTTCTTCTACAAATACGTTTGATATCATAACTGTAATACAATCCAGAAGTACTATGTCAGATTTTTTAAAATTTTCAAATTCTTCTAATTCTTTGAAGTCTTTATATTTTTCTATCAAAAGCCAATCATCAGGTCTATCTTCTTTATGTTTTTTTATTCTATCTTTCATCTCTTCATCAAAGGGTACTGAAGTAGCTAAATAAAGAACCTTACCCTCCTCTGTTTTACATATTTTCTCAGCAAAATTGCTTTTACCGCTTCTAGCACCACCTGTAACTAAAATCACTTCACTCATTTTTCCTCCACTAATCTTTAAGTATTTGTTCTGCTACTTTTATTCCATCCATAGATGATGACATAATTCCTCCGGCATATCCTGCCCCTTCACCACAAGGATATAAACCTTTAATATTACTTTGAAATTCATCATCCCTATCTATTCTTACAGGTGATGAACTTCGAGTTTCAACTCCTGTTAATATAGCATCAAATCTATTAAAGTTATCTATCTTGTTTCCAAAATAATTTATACCTTCTATTAAGCTTTCAATAACGTATTCCGGTAAACATTCCCTTAAGTCTGCAAATTTATATCCAGGCTTATATGATGGTTTTATATCTCCTAATTTAATACTTACTCTATTATTTTCTAAATCTCCAAATAGCTGTACTGGAGCTTTATAATCCCCTCCTCCTAATTGAAAAGCTTTCCTTTCCCATTTTTGTTGAAATTTAATTCCATCTAAAGGACTATCTATATAATAATCTTCCGGAGTTATATTAACCAAAACAGCACTGTTTGAATTTTCAGCATTTCTCTTAAAGTTACTCATACCGTTAGTAACTACAGAATTTTCTTCCGATGATGCTCCTATTACATGTCCTCCTGGACACATACAAAAAGTGTAAGTACTTCTATCATTACCGTGATGAACAAGTTTATATTCAGCTGAAGGTAGTAAGTTGTGCATTTTACCGTACTGGTTGAAGTCAATATCTTCTCTCATATGTTCTATTCTTAAACCTATGGAAAAAGGTTTAGGCGTCATTTGTAAGTATTTATTCAACATAAAGAAAGTTTCTCTACTACTGTGTCCAATAGCAATAACTATATGATCTGTTTCAATTTCTCTTTTATCCGTTAAAACTTTTTTAATATTATCATCTTCTAATACTAAATCATTAAAAGTTTCTTGGAAGTAAAATCTCCCTCCCAGATTTTCTATTTTTTTTCTAATATTAATAACAACTTTCCTTAGATTATCTGTTCCTATATGAGGGTTTTTTATGTAGTTAATCTCTTCTGGTGCTCCGGCTTCAATAAATTCTTGGAGTACTTTCAAACTTCTATTTTCCTTATCTCTTACTAGTGTAGTTAGTTTTCCGTCAGAAAAAGTTCCTGCTCCTCCTTCTCCAAACTGTACATTTGATTTTATATTCAACTCTCCAGTTTTCCAAAAAGTATCGATGTCTTTTACTCTTTCTTCTACCTTTTTTCCCTGTTCAATTATTATAGGTTTTAAGTTGTTTTCTGCTAGTACTAAAGCACAAAAAAGTCCTGCTGGTCCTGCACCTATAATAACTGGTGATTTATCCTTTAACCTTAAATTCTTATTATCTATTTTATATTCTTTATCTAAAACTTTAGAAACACTACCTTTTTTTGCTCTTTTCAGAATACTTTCTTCATTCTTTACCTCTGCATCAACGGAGTACTGATAGGTTATTTTGTTTTTCCTTCTTGCATCAATAGATTGCTTGTTAATTTTCCATTTGATTAACTCATCATTTCTAATTTTTAATTTTGTTAATATCTGCTGTTCTATTATTTTATCTTTATTTTTTGAAGATATATCTATTCTTATATTACTAATTCTTATCATAAATCGAGACCTTTGAAGTTATGTAGAAACCCGAGTAATTTATTCTCAATTTTTTCTACTCCATTTTTAACATCTGATTCTATATTTACAACTACTTTTGGATCGTGCAAAGAGAGTCTCAGTAAAAACCATCCTTTCTCATCAGGATCTTCGCAATTAATTCTAATACCTTCGTAATTCGGTTCTACTACTTCCCACTCATTAATTTGCGAAACATATTCCTCCAAGTCTTTTATTACTTCATGTCCGTATTTTTTGAAATCTTCTTCAAGAATTTTAAATCTCAGTTCCTTTTCTTCAAGAGGATCTTTATATCCTACAATTAGGTCCTGTATATTTTTTCCTTCTTTTCTAAGTCTTGCAAATTCTATTAAGATTTTAATTATCAAATAAGCACCATCATCTAAGAAATAATTTTCTTTGAATGCACAGTGTCCGCTTGTTTCAATTGCCAACCATGATTCTTTTCCTTCTAAATTTAATTTTTTTGATTCTTCTATTACATTTTTATAACCTCTTTTAAATCTGTGGTGAATCCCTCCGCTTTTTTCAATAAATTCTTTTAATCCTTTCGACGTTATAGAGTCAGTTACTATGTAGGTTTTTGGGTGTTCTTGAAGTATTATTTTTGCTATCAATGCAATAAGTCTATTTCTATTAATTATATTTCCTTCACTGTCTACAACAGCTGCTCTATCAACATCTGTATCAAAAATTATTCCTAAATCTGCTTCTTCCTTAAGAACTGTTTTTTGAAGGTCTTTCACTGCTTCAGTATTTTCAGGGTTTGGTTCATGATTTGGAAAAAATCCATCCGGTTCTAGGTATAAACTACCTTTAATATCAGCTCCCAATGGTTCTAACACATTGATAGGAAAAAATCCTCCGGCACCATTACCTGCATCTACTATTATCTTAGACCCTTCCAATGGTCTATCTTCTTTTGTTTCTTTTCTTATTATATCTATTAACATATCTGAATATCTTTTTATATAATTTATTCTCATGATATTTGCTGGATAATATTCAATATCATGGTTGTAATTTTCGTCGGTTATCTCTAAAACTTTCCTTATGTCATCTTTATTTAAACTTCCATTCTTAGTAAAAAATTTCATACCGTTTCTTTCATAAGGTAAATGACTTGCAGTAATCATAATACCACCATCTGCCTTCATTTTATCATCTTGAGTTGTCATAAACATAGATGGAGTAGATGCTATCCCGCAGTCGTAGACTTCGTGACCTAAAGATTTTAAATATGAAGCTGAATATTCTAAAATAGGTTTACCTGTTATCCTGCTGTCTCTTCCTATAGCTATTATTAATTTTTCTTTTTTAGTTTTTTCTTTTAAAAATTCTGCAAATCCAGCTACTATATTAGCAGCAATTTCTGGAGTTAGATTTACATTTTTTTTGCTCTTATTGTCCTTAAGAGCTACGCCCCTTATGTCGGAACCGTTTTGAAGTTCGTATATATACATTTTAATCTACTCCTTTATTGTTTAATATATATTTTAATTCATTGAAAAATAATGATTCTTTTCCGCTTGATAAAACGTGGAGACTTTCTCTTGCTCTTGTCATACCAACGTAAAAAATTCTTCTTTCTTCTTCCAGAGTTTTTTCAAAATCAATTTCTTCTCTGTTTTCAGCAGGAAACTCTCCATGGTTATTGTCTATTAAAAATACATTATCATACTCTAATCCTTTGGCACTGTGTATGGATGATAACACTACCTCTGCATCTCTGTTGTTTGATAATTCTAATCTGTTTTTTAATTCAGACAATTTACCTTCAAATTCATGAATGTTTTTTATTTCATCTCCCAATTCCTTTAATATATCTAAAATAACCTTGGCATTTGAATATCTTATAATTCCATTTTCTTCCAATCTGTATAAATAATCTAGGTAATCCATTTCATAAAGCAGAAATTCGATACCCTCTTTAATATCCAACTTTGAAAGTTCAAGTATATTTTCTTTAAATCTGCTTATATTCTTTTCCAGCCTTTTATCTGTATCAAAGTACATGCCTAATCTTTCGTTTATACTTCCTTCTCCGTTGACTAGGAACTGAGCCATATTTTTATTAAAGTAAGAATTACATTTATAATAAATTCTTTTAAAGGAATCTTTGTCTCTACCATCTCTACTTAATTTAAAGAAAGCAATTATATCCTTTAAAATATTGTTGTTAAAAAAATTATCTACAGAATCTTTAATATAAAAGTCTATATTCTCTTTTAATAATAAGTTTGCCGGCAATATAGCTGAAACATTGTATCTATATAGTATACCAGTGGTCTTCTCTGTGTTAAGTTTATCTTTTATATATTCTACAGATTCTTTTTTGTTTTCTATTTTTATTATATTTATAGGATTGATTTCTTCTTTGTTTGAAATTATTTTCTTTTGATATCTTAATTTATTGCGTTTTATAAATTTAGATGCAGCCTTAACAATATTTTTATCAGAGCGATAATTCTTACTAAGATAGTAAATTTTACCCTCAGGATAATCTTCCTTAAAATTTAACAAAAACTCAGGATAACTTCCTCTAAATGAGTAAATAGACTGATCATCATCCCCAACCATGAAAATATTATCTCTGGATATCATTTTAATTATTAAATGCTGAATTTTTGAAGTATCCTGAACTTCATCGATTTGAATATAATCGTATTTGTTTATTAATCTATCTCTTTGTACTTTGCTGTTTCTTAAAATTTTATAAGCATATATAAGTATATCATCAAAGTCGATAAAATTATTTTTTCTTTTGAATTTTTCGTATTTGTCAAATATCTCATCAAATTTTCTAATAT
>JAWSUU010000002.1:0-56320 GCA_033549325.1 Bacillota bacterium
CATTAAGTTCTTGACTTGGTTTACAAAGGTTAACCCCCTTCCATTCTTCATGCGTTTAATCGCATGAATACTCCTGTACTATTGGGTTATCTGACTCCCTTACATGCTAGTGTGATTTCGAATACTCTTATACACACTAGCCCTTTTGGTTTATGTAAGGGTCTCACAGGGTCACCGCACCTTCCTTATTAACATACCGAGCACCTTCACATGACAACCTCCATTTACCCGACTGGCTCATTTGAGTAAATGGTTTAGATTTCCCGACTTTTCGCACGGTCATCAACTTGCCCTGCCGCTACTTGTGCTTCACTTCTCGTTTCGGTCTGCTATAGCGTCTATGGGTCTCTCGACTACCACATCTCCTTCAGACACTACCTTACGATAATGCCCTAGATTAGACTTCCCGATTTGCGCCAATGCTCACGGGTGGAGACTTTCACTCCAGTGAACTCTTGCTTTCAGAACTCCTGATTCGTTTTGCTTTTGCATCGTTATCGCTGTTCCTATTACGCAAGATAGTCCTGACCAAAGTCAGAACTGGTGCGACTGCCTGTCGCACAAAAATACACTTTATAACTAAAGTGTATTAAGGATATTATTTGAAGCTAATGATATCTATAAATCTTTTATTGTGTAAAAGTTTACTAAATACAAATACTCCTACTATTGATACTACTAGAAATTCCCCTGATGCTACGTATATCATACTTGGAATTAAAGGCAAATTGTATACAAGATTTAATTCTATACCTATAATAATTCCATTAAAAATTACAGGTCCGAGGCTTGATGCAAATAACGCCTTTATATTATTTCCAAAATTATTACTAATTTTTATGATAAACATCAAAGCTAAAAAGGTAGCGGATGTCCCAAATATAACGTCTACTAAACCCATAGGACCAAAAAAGTTTGCAATAGCACAACCTATTGTTAAACCTAGCCAATACTTTCTGTCAATAAATGCAAATAATACTAGTATCTCTGATATTCTAAATTGTATTTGCCCGTAGCTGATTGGTTGGAAGACGAAAGTTACAGCAACATATAAAGCTGCTATCATAGCACTCTTTACCAGATAATCAGTTTTGATTTTTGACATAAAAAACTCCTCTGCATAAATTGATTTTGTTCTTGGAGTACCATATACAAGATAATCCTTGTTTTTTAAAGTGGGTACCAAGAAAACACTTCTTTAAATTACTTAGATATAGTATCAGTATTGAAGCTATATTGCAAGACTTATGAATAAAAAGTTGAAGTTATTATTGAATTAAACAACGAGCCTTTTAGTCAAGGCTCGTTGTTAGTAAAATTACAATATTAATTTTAGTTTAATTATTTTACCTTACCTATGTCTTTAAGGTAGTATTTTTCAGAAGAGAAGTATTCTTGAGTTAATTCTTTTACCTCTCCGTGTAATAAGAATAGAGCTAGCATATTCGGGAATATAATCATTGCAAGCATTATATCAAGGAATATCCATAATGTTTTTGCTCCACCTATTGACCCTATGAATATGGAAGCAAGATATACATATCTCATTACTCTTGAGAATTTAAGTCCAAATAAAAATTCTGCCTGCTTCTCACCGTAAAATATAATAACTATTAGTGTAGAAACAACGAATAATAGCAATGATAAAGTAACTACCGTTCCACCTATAGGACCGTAAAAGTCAGTAAAGGCTGCTGCTGGTAATCCTGATGGATTATCTAATGCATTCGGTCCTGTCCATACTCCTGATGAAAGTACAACAAATGCTGTTGTTGAACATATAATAATTGTATCAACTATAATTTCAAAAATTCCCCAGAATCCCTGTCTTACTGCATGGTCATTTGTTGCTGAAGAGTGAGCCATCGGAGCTGTACCCATACCTGCTTCGTTTGAGTAAACACCTCTTGCAACTCCCCATCTAACTGATGCTGCAACTACAGAACCTGCAAATCCACCAACTGCTGACATTGGTCTAAATGCATAACCAAAGATTAATCCTAATACTCTAGGCACTTCTGCAATATTTACTATTACTATAACCATCGCACCTATAAAGTATGCTAATGCCATAAATGGAACCAGTTTTTCTGTAACTTTTGCTATTCTTGTGATTCCACCAATAACAACAAGTCCTACAAGTACTAATGTAACTCCACCGGTAATAGCTGGATTTAAGTTGAAGGCTTCAAGAGCTGAAGCTGAAACTGCATTTGCCTGAACCATAATACTTGGAACTAATTCTACCATTAATACAAATGCAAAGAAAACACCTAACCACTTCATGTTTAAGCCTTTTTCCATGTAGTACATAGGTCCACCAACATATTCGCCTTCTTCATTTTTCTCTCTGTACTTAAAGCCAAGTACGATTTCAACGAATTTAGAGCCCATTCCCATGAATGCCATTACCCACATCCAGAAAACTGCACCAGGTCCACCAAACATAATTGCTGCCGGTACACCTATAATGTTTGAAGCCCCTACTGTTGATGCCAATGCTGCTGTTGCTGCTGCGAATGGAGATACTTCTCCTTCTGCAACCTTCGTGAACATTTTTCCAAAAGTTTGCTTAATAATATATGGAAAATACCTAACTTGGAAAAATCCCAGTCTAGCTGATAAGAAGAATCCACCAAGGCCTAGTGTTAAAAGCATTGGCAATCCCCATACCCATCCTGTTGCAATATTGACGATTTCAATAATTCTGTCCATTTTTTCCTCCTTTAAAATTATTTATTTATCTCAAATGCCAGAAGCATTTAAAATCATTTTGATAGTAAATATTCAATTGTATGTTTAGTTAAAGCAGGTGTGTTCTCGAATACATCTTCTTCTAAAACTCTTTCGGTAAATTTATGATAATCCTTACCCCAAGGTCCTATATTTACTATTGGTGCTGATACCTCTTTTAGATCTTCAAAAGGTATACTGTAGGTTTTACCCCAGTGCGGCATATTAGGACTGATGTAAGGTATTACTTCTTCGCTGTCGTTTAATGCTACATAGCTTAAGTCTGATATACCCATAAAATAGTGTTTTCTAACATATTCTTCATTTAATTTTTCTTTAGCATATTTTACAATTTCTTTATTAAGATTCTTAACATCTTCCTGTATATTATCAAAGTCTAAATTTGCAATATGGGGATAAAATGGTGGTGTGAAAGCTATTACAACTTTAGGACTTTTATCTTTTATATAGTCTAAGGTAATACTTATTAGATCCATATTGCTGTCAGGAATATTTGTTTTCCCTTCAGATATATTCTTTTTGATTTTTTCGATTTCCTCATCAAAAGCTTTTGTAAATTTATCTCCAGAATCTTTAAGTGCCATTTCATATGCTTCAGAATATAATAGTACGTTGGTTTTCCAAGGTAGTTTTTCAGCAGACATATTTCCTTTTTCTCTAAATTTTTTGTAATTTTCGTTAACCCTATCTATTACATTTCCAAAAGCTTTTTCTGAAAGTTTTTTTACGTTATCGAGAATATTTTTAGGAGTTTGATTTAATGTTAATACACTAAAATATCCTCCTGCTGATTCCGGAATAGATGCATCATACTGTTTTTTTGTATCTCTGCAGAAACTCCAAGATGGAGGTGGAGATACTTCGCCTTCTACTACATCGGAAAAAATAGGGTTCATATCAGTTTCAGATACTATGCCTGATAGAATATGAGATGGATTAATTCCTTGAAATATATGGCCGAGATGAGTTTTTCTTCCTCTTACATATACTACAACCATGGTCTTTCCTACAGACCCTTCATGAAATACTCCTCTACCCTGTTCATCTTTTTCATGGGGCTCTCCGTCTATACATATCTTATAGTTTAAGTTATATTTATCTTTAAGCTCTCTTAGTAAACTTGCACCTTTTCTTGCACCTAATGATAAGGATTCTTCATCCGGTACAGATAACAAGAGTATATTTCCTTTGAAGTCTGGATTTTCAGAATAATGTTTAAGCAGCACCATATGTATAGCTGCTGAAGCCTTCATATCAGCCGTCCCTCTACCAAATATCCATTTTCCTGAATCAAGATCTTCTCTTACCTCTTCATTTAAGTCTGCATTTTTAAGCTGTTTAATTAATTCCTTCGGTTTATATGCATCATCTTTCATAATACCGTAGTCAAAAGAATCCACTACATCATGGTGGTGTAATAGTATAACTGTTTCTTTTCCTTCTCCTTTTAATAGACCCCAAACTACAGCTCTTTGTAAAGAGTCTTCCATCTCGTATTTACCGAATAATTCAGAGTTCTCTTTAAAATATGGAATTTCTCCTAACCAGTTGTAAATGAAATCTTCAGCATCTTTTTCTAATTTAGTTCCTGTATCACTTTGTATTTCAACTAATTTGTAAAATAAATCCTTTATTTCATTTTTTAACATAAAATCACTCTCCAATTTAATACCTAATTAAATAATACTATTCAATCAATGTGCCCAGATAAACAAAAAAACAATAAAATTCATGATTATTATTATGTTTTTTGACACAATTTACCTCTTGTATATATACTATCTTATTTTTAATTATTACGCAAATGTTATAATTGCATATCACAATTTACTTATCCTTTATAATAATAGGCTTTTTAGGTTATATCCTTATTTTAGTGCATTGAATAATGATTCCACTAAATTTAAATACTGTTTTTTTTAATAAAAAACCTATGTAAATTAATACATAGGTTTTTTGTAAATTTTGATTTATTATTATCTCTTTGAGAATTGTGGAGATCTTCTTGCTTTTTTAAGTCCGTATTTCTTTCTCTCTGTCATTCTTGGATCTCTTGTTAAGAATCCAGCTTTTTTAAGTATAGGTCTTAAATCATTGTCTGCTTCTAATAATGCTCTTGAGATACCGTGTCTAACTGCTCCAGCCTGTCCAGTATATCCTCCACCTTTTACTGTACACACTACATCATACTTATCTATAGAGTCAGTAATCATAAGTGGCTCTCTTACTATAACCTTTAAAGTGTCATAGTTGAAATATTCGTCTATATCTCTTTCATTTATTTTAATTTTTCCGTTGCCAGGTATTAGAAATACTCTTGCAATAGATTTTTTTCTTCTTCCAGTTCCGTAGTATTGTGTTTTCATAATAACCTATATCCTCCTTCCTGAATTAAAGTTCGTATACTTCAGGTTGTTGTGCTTGCTGCTCATGCTCGCTACCTGAATAAACTCTTAGTTTTTTTATCATCTTTCTTCCTAATTTATTTTTAGGAAGCATCCCTTTAATAGCTAAATATACAGCTTTGTCCGGGGTTTTATCAAGAAAGTCTTTGTAGGTTATTTCCCTAAGACCACCTGGATATCCAGTATGATATTTATGCGTTTTTTGGTCTAATTTATTTCCTGTAAGTACTATTTTTGAACAGTTTATTACTATCACATTGTCTCCTGTATCTACATGTGGAGTATATGTTGGCTTATGTTTACCTCTTAATAAAGTTGCTACTTCTGTAGCTAATCTACCTAAAGTTTTACCTTCAGCATCTATTAAATACCATTTTCTCTCAACTTCATTAGGCTTAGCCATGTAAGTTTTCATAGCTTGTCCTCCTTAACTAATTAATTATTATTATTTATAATTTATATATTCTAGTTGTAATCATAATATGTTATAAATCCGGGGCTTGTGGATTCATTTACATACACTAAAATATTTTATAACACTAGAATTCTTATGTCAAGTATAATTATGATGTTATTTCATTTCTTTTTCAAGTTCTGTTTTATTATGTTCGTAATATACTCTTTTTAAAAAAAGTCCTTCGGCTTTGGCAGTATGCCCAGCCATTTTCCTATCTTTACTGCTGATAATCTTTTCTATACTTTTTTCTTCGATTTTACCTCTACCGATATCTATCAATGTTCCTGCTATTATTCTAACCATATTGTAAAGGAATCCATTTCCAGTAATATTTAATTTTATAATGTTATTTTCTTCATTCATTCTTATATTGTGGATTTTTCTAACTGTATTATCTACTGAACTTCCAGTTGACATAAATCCTTTGAAATCATGTTCTCCTATAAAAAATTCCTTTACTCTATTCATTTTATCAATGTTTAATTTATATGGTACAAAATACGTTGTGTCTTTTATGAATGGATCTATAATTCTGCTATTGAATATTTTGTATTCATATGTTTTCCCTATAGCATCATATCTTGAGTGAAAGCCCATAGGTACTTCCTCTGAATTTACTATTCTAATATCTCTAGGTAACTTAGAGTTTAAAGCATATAATATTTTGTCTTCTGGAATATTATGTCTTATTATAAAGTTTGCAGTTTGTCCTAAAGCATGTACTCCGGCATCAGTTCTTCCTGACCCAATTAAATATATGCTTTCTCCAAAGATTTTTTCAGCTGATTTTTCAATTTCACCTTGGATGGTTTTTTCACCTAATTGTTTTTGCCATCCATGATAGTTTTTTCCGAAATATTTTATTATAATTCTTATATTTCTTTCTTTCATATTATCACCAAGAAAATCTGCTGTATATTACTAATCCTAAATAAACTACTGTAAATATTCCAGCATAGATATCTTTTTTAGTTATACCTAACTGTCTCATTCTAGTACGATTTTCTCCACCTCTGTAACATCTCGCTTCCATTGCCATAGCTAAATCATCTGCTCTTCGAAATGCACTAACAAATAGTGGTACTAACAGGGGAACCAAACTCTTAGCTCTTTTAAAAATATTTCCACTTTCAAAATCAGCACCTCTTGCTTTTTGTGCTTTCATAATTTTTTCAGTTTCCTCCATAAGAGTTGGAATAAATCTTAATGCTATAGTCATCATCATTGCTAATTCATGAGCTGGTAATCCAATTTTTTTATATGGATTTAAAAGACTTTCTATACCATCAGTTAATAGTATCGGAGATGTTGTAAGGGTTAACATAGATGTACCCATTATTAAAAGAATCAACCTTAATCCCATGAAACCAGCCTGTCTAAGTCCTTCTTTAGTAATATCTAATGGACCTAAACTATATATAATTTCACCTGAAGTCATAAAAACATTTATTAAAAAGGTTATAATTATTATTATAAGGATAGGTTTTAACCCTTTTAATACCATTAAAAAGGGTACTTTTGATAATACTACTATTACGCTTAAAAATAAAATTACAATTAAATAGGCTGCAAAATGATTCACCACAAATAAAGATATAATAAATAAAAATGTTATTACGATCTTTACTCTAGGATCCAAATCATGTATAAAGGATTCAATTGGATAATGCTGTCCTATGGTTATATTTTTAAACATTTTCATTACTCCTGATGACTTTTAAAATTTCACTTTTTGCATCTTGAATGTTAAATATATTTGTGTTAACTTCAAAGCCTTTTTCTTTAAGTTCTTTCATTATGTCAACAATTTGAGGAACCCCTAGACCAATTCTCTTCAGTTCTTCAGATTGAGAGTATACTTCTTTAGGTGTGCCTTCCATATGTAATTTCCCTTTGTTTAGAACATAAATATAATTTACAAGTCTAGCTATATCTTCCATGCTGTGTGATACCAGTATTACTGTTATTTTACTTTTCTTATGTAGTTTTTCTATTTGTCCTAAAATCTCATTTCTTCCAGCTGGATCTAATCCTGCTGTTGGTTCATCTAATACTAGATAATCAGGTTTCATAGCTAAAACTCCAGCTATAGCAACTCTTCTTTTTTGACCTCCACTTAAATCGAAAGGTGATCTATCTTTAATTTCTTCATAATCAAAGCCTACAAGTTCTAGAGCATATTTGACTCTTTTTTTTATTTCTTCATCATCAAGTTCTAGATTTTTGGGACCATAAGCTACATCTTGATGTACAGTTTCTTCAAATAATTGATATTCTGGATATTGAAAAACTAATCCAACGGTTTGTCTAATGAGCTTAAGCTTTGTTTTTTTATCCTTTAGACTTTTACCTTCTACAATTACATCCCCTTCTTCCGGTTTAATTAGACCATTGAAGTGTTGAATTAAGGTTGATTTGCCAGAACCGGTGTGCCCAATTATACCAACAAATTCACCCTTTTTTATTTCCATATTTATATTATCTAAAGCCTTAGTTTCAAACTGAGTTCCTTCACTGTATTTAAACGTGAGATTTTCTATTTTAATTGACATAATTCATTCACCAGCTCTTCTATATGGATTATGTTATCAGTTAGTCTGATTCCTTCCATTTTTAATTCTTTAGCTAATTCTGTTACTTGAGGTACGTCTAGTCCATATTTTTTTATTTGGTCCACCTTAGAAAAAACATCTCTTGGGCTACCTTCAAGCTTTAGTTCTCCCTCATCCATTATAATAACTCTATCAGCTTCAACAGCTTCGTCCATAAAATGAGTTATTAATACTATCGTTTTGTTTTGTTCTTTGTTAAGCATTTTTATAGTATCCATAACTTCTTTTCTACCTTCAGGATCTAACATTGCTGTTGGTTCATCAAGAATTATACAATCTGAGTTTAATGCAAGTACTCCTGCAATAGCAATTCTTTGTTTTTGTCCACCGGATAAAAGGTGAGGTGGTCTTTTTCTGTATTCAAACATGTCAACTTTTTTTAGGGATTCATCAACAATTTTTCTTATTAACTTTGGATCTACTCCCTGATTTTCAGGTCCAAAAGCAACGTCTTCTTCTACAACTGTACCTACCAATTGATTATCAGGATTTTGAAAAACCATACCAGCTGTACTTCTTATTTCCCATAGTTTTTCTTTGTCTTTAGTATTCATACCTTTAACTAAAACATTTCCTTTAAAGGGCAATAAAATAGAATTGATTAACTTTGCTAAAGTAGATTTTCCAGAGCCATTGTGTCCCAGAATAGAGATGAATTCTCCCCTCTGTACATTCAAATTAACATTTTTTACAGCAAGTTCTTCTTCTTCACCGTATTTAAAGCTTACGTCTTTTATTTCTATGATATTTTCTTTTTTTATGCTAGAATTCTTATCCATAATCACCATTCATTCTCTCTATACAATAATTATAAAGGATTAAGACATCTTTTGATGCTTAATCCCTTAATAGTCTATACCAACTCTATTATTACCATCTCAGCGTTATCGCCTCTACGTGGTCCAAGCTTTAATATTCTTGTATATCCACCATTTCTATCTTCATATTTTGGCGCAACATCTGCAAATAATTTATTTACTACATCTTTATCATAAATATATGCGAGAGCTTGACGTCTAGAATGGAGATCGCCCTTCTTTCCAAGGGTTATCATCTTATCTACTGTTTGTCTTACTTCTTTAGCTCTTGTTTCAGTAGTTTTAATTCTTCCGTTATCTATTAAGCTAGCGGTCATGTTTCTCAGCATAGCTACTCTCTGGTCTGTTGGGCGACCAAGTTTTCTATGTTTACCCATACTTAACCCTCCTTTATAGTTATTCTTCTTCCTTTTTAAGTGATTGTCCTAATTCACCTAATTTGTCTTTTACTTCTTGAAGTGACTTTTTACCTAAATTTCTTACTTTCATCATATCGTCTTCAGTTTTTTCCGTTAATTCTTCAACTGAATTAATACCTGCTCTTTTTAGACAGTTATATGATCTTACTGATAAGTCAAGTTCTTCGATGGTCATCTCCAAGACTTTTTCTTTTTCATCTTCTTCTTTTTCAACCATTATCTCTACATCATTTATATGTTCTGTTAAAGATATGAAAAGATTAAGATGTTCATTCATAACCTTTGATCCAATAGACACAGCTTCTTCAGGTTCTATTGTTCCATCGGTCCATATTTCTAATATTAGTTTATCAAAATCTGTTCTGTTTCCTACCCTTGTATTTTCAACTGAAAAGTTTACTTTTTTTACAGGGGTATATATAGAATCTATTGGTATAACACCTATCGAGTGAGAATCTTTTTTGTTGTTTTCTGCACTTACATATCCTCTGCCTTTTTCCATTTCTAATTCTATAATTAGTTCTGAACCTTCTTCTAAGGTTGCAATATGCAAGTCTTCATTTACTATGTCAACTTCGCCACCAGTTATGATATCTCCTGCAGTAACTTCACATTCACCCTTTGCATCTATTAAAAGAGTTACAGATTCTTCAGAGTGCATTATTGCAGCAATGTTTTTAATGTTCTGAATAATTTCAGTAACATCTTCTCTCACTCCCGGCATAGTGGAAAATTCATGCAGTACACTTTGAATATTAATGGATGTTACTGCTGCACCAGGTAAAGAGGAAAGTAAAATTCTTCTTAATGAATTCCCTAATGTTGTACCATATCCTCTTTCTAATGGCTCTACAATTATTTTTCCATAAGTGTTCTCTTCGTTCTTATCAATCATTGTGATGCTAGGTTTTTCAATCTCTATCATCTCAAGAGCCCTCCTTTGTTTGATTTTTTGTTGAGGATAGTTTATACATTACTTAGAATACCACTCAACTATTAAGTGTTCTTCTATTGGCAATTCTATGTCCTCTCTAACTGGTTCTCCAACGATTCTACCAGTCATTTTCTCAACA
The DNA here is from genome assembly GCA_033549325.1 of Bacillota bacterium. Taxonomy (GTDB): domain Bacteria; phylum Bacillota; class Clostridia; order Tissierellales; family Dethiosulfatibacteraceae; genus UBA8670. Next base: position 10,539 of record JAWSUU010000002.1, read on the forward strand.
TCTACTTCTAACCATTGAGGTACTGTTGTTTTGTGATTTTCAGCAATAGCTTTAAATTTTTCAGAACTTTTGCTCTTATTTTTAACTTCTATTACGTCACCTTTACTTATTTGCATTGATGGTATATCTGCCTTGTGACCGTTTAATAAGAAATGTCCATGAACTACCAACTGTCTAGCTTCAGCTCTTGAGTTTGCTAATCCAAGTCTGTAAACAACATTATCAAATCTTGATTCTAAGATTTTAAGTAGGTTTTCACCTGTAACGCCGTGCATGTTATCAGCCATTTCAAAGTAAGTTCTAAATTTATTTTCTAATAAACCGTAGTATCTTTTAACCTTCTGCTTTTCTCTTAATTGAGTAGCATGGTTAGATAATTTCTTTCTTGATTGTCCGTGCTGTCCCGGTTCATAGTTTCTTCTGCTTATTGCACATTTATCTGTATAGCATCTATCTCCTTTAAGATATAGCTTTGTTTTTTCTCTTCTGCATAATCTACATACTGATCCTGTATATCTCGCCATATTTACACCTCCTGACTTTTGTTATTAAACTCTTCTTTTCTTTGGTGGTCTACAACCGTTATGTGGTATAGGAGTTTCGTCTTTTATAAGACTTACTTCTAAGCCAGCTGCCTGAAGTGATCTAATCGCTGACTCTCTTCCAGCTCCCGGTCCTTTTACATAAACCTCTACTGTTTTTAATCCATGCTCCATTGCTTTCTTTGCTGCTTCTTCTGCTACTTGTGAAGCTGCAAATGGAGTAGATTTTCTTGATCCTTTAAAGCCTAGTTGTCCACCACTAGACCATGATATCACATTACCAAAAGGATCACTTAGCGTAACAATAGTATTGTTAAATGTTGAATGTATATGTGCCTGTCCTCTTTCTATATTCTTACGTGCTTTTTTTCTTCTGACCCTTGATTTTTTTACGTTTTTCTTAGCCAATTAACTCCCTCCTGACTACTTTATTTTTTTTTGCCTGCTATTCTCTTAGGACCTTTTCTAGTTCTTGAATTATTTTTAGTGTTTTGTCCTCTTACAGGTAATCCTCTTTTATGACGTATTCCTCTGTAGCAATTAATTTCTTTTAATCTTTTAATATTCATTGTGATCTCTCTTCTAAGATCACCTTCAACTTCTAATTTTTCTATTTCTGTTCTTAATTTACTCACTTCTTCTTCCGTTAGATCTTTAACTCTAGTATCGTAATTAATACCAGTTTTATCTAAAACCTTTTGAGAAGTGGATTTTCCTATTCCAAATATATATGTTAGTCCTATTTCAACTCTTTTATCTCTTGGTAAGTCTACACCAGCAATTCTGGCCATTTACAAATGCACCTCCTGTAATTATTCATTAATTTTTTTAACCTTGTTTTTGTTTATGTTTAGGATTTTCGCATATTACCATTACTTTACCTTTTCTTTTGATAACTTTACATTTTTCACACATAGGTTTAACTGATGGTCTTACTTTCATCGTAATACCTCCTTACTACTTTTTCCTCCAGGTAATTCTTCCTTTTGAAAGGTCGTATGGCGATAATTCCACAGTTACCTTGTCTCCAGGTAGAATCCTGATATAATTCATTCTTAGCTTTCCAGAAATGTGAGCTAGAATTTCATGCCCATTCTCTAATTCTACTTTAAACATTGCATTAGGAAGAGCTTCTAGTACTTTTCCTTCTAATTCTATTACATCTTTTTTGGACATTCTTTCTCAACCCCCATTCGTATTTTATTATTTTTCATATGGTTCTATCAACTTTTTTACAAAAACATTGGTTAGTTTTATACTATTTTTTGTCTGTTCTTGAAATTCTTTGAAAATTCTTTTGTATATTATTAAATGCTTTACCTTCTTTTTTTTTGGATTACTTATTTTTCTAAGTTCTCCATCTACTATATAAACGTACTTGTCGTTTATAATTTCTTTGATGATAAATAGTTTTCCTTTGTCTCTACCTGCTTTTGATTTAACAAGTTGACCTATTTGTAAATCTTCTGTAGTCTCCATTTTATCACCTCTTATAAAGAAGTCAAGATATAGGGTTCATCATCAGTTATAGCTATTGAATGCTCATAATGAGAGGACAGTTTCCTATCTCTTGTAATTACAGTCCAATTGTTTTCCATCATTAGAACGTGATATTTTCCTTCATTTACCATTGGTTCTATTGCAAATGTCATTCCTTTTTTAAGTCTTGGACCTTTGTTTGGTTCTCCAAAGTTAGGTATCTGAGGGTCTTCGTGCATATCTCTTCCTACACCATGACCAACAAAGTCTCTTACTACTGAAAAACCTTCTTTTTCTACACACTTCTGGATTGCATGAGATATATCTGATAATCTGTAACCTTCTTTTGCAAATTTTATGCCTTCATAAAAACTTTTTCTAGTAACTTCTATAAGCTTTTTAGCACTTTTACTAATTTTTCCAACTGGATATGTTTTAGCTGTATCACCTACATACCCTTTATAAGTTACTCCAATATCAACACTTATGATGTCTCCATCTATTAATTTTCTTTTACCTGGGATCCCATGAACAACTTCTTCATTTACTGAAGAACATATAGATGCCGGAAATCCTTGATAACCTTTAAATGTTGGTACTGCATTTTTAGATCTAATGAATTTTTCAACTTCTTTGTCAAGCTCTTGGGTAGTAATACCTACTTCAATCATTTCTGATACCAGTTTATGAGCTTCAGCCGCAATATTACCTGCTTCTTTCATTATCTCTATTTCTCTATCACTTTTAATAATTATCATTTTATTCGCCTTTTAGATTATTGATTATATCCTCTAATACTTTTTTTATCTCTTGTTCTCCGTTAATATTTAAAATTAAATCTTTCTTGTCATAGTAATCTATAAGAGGTTGTATCTGCTCATTATAGACTTTTATTCTATTTTGTACTGTTTCTTCTTTATCATCATCTCTTTGATAAAGCTCTCCACCACATTTATCACATATGCCTTCTTTTTGAGGCGGGTTGAATTTTATATGGTAGGTTGCTTTACAATTTCTGCAGATTCTTCTACCTACTATTCTTTCAACTAATATATCTTCTGATACTCTTATGTTTACTGCTTTATCAAGTTTTTGATTCATTTTTTCAAGCTCTTTATCTAATGCTTCTGCCTGTTCAATAGTTCTTGGAAAGCCATCCAATAAAAACCCTTCTCTACAGTCATCCTTTGATAGTCTGTCTTTGACTAGATCTACTACCAACTCATCAGGTACAAGCAGTCCTTTATTCATGTATTCTTGAGCTTTTTTACCTAGTTCTGTATTGTTTTTAATATTTTCTCTGAATATGTCCCCAGTTGAAATATGAGGAATATCAAATTCTTTTTTTATTCCCTCTGCTTGGGTGCCTTTACCAGCACCAGGAGGGCCTAATAATATAAGTCTCATTTGTATCCACCTTTAATTTAAGAAACCTTTATAATGTCTCATCAACATCTGAGATTCTATCTGCTTCATTGTCTCAAGTGCAACACCTACAACTATTAGTAATGCTGTTCCACCAAAGTTAAGATTCAAATTTGTAAATGAGAATATTAACGTCGGCATAGTAGCTATTGCTGCAAGAGTTATAGCACCTATTATAGTAATTCTTGTAAGTACTTTGTTTAAGTATGCTGCTGTTGGTTTACCAGGTCTAATACCAGGAATAAATCCACCGTGCTGTTTTAAGTTGTTTGCATATTCAAAAGGGTTAAACTGTATTGCAGTATAAAAATATGTGAAGAAAATTATAAGTACTATGTTTAGTAATGTATATATGTATATACCAGGATTTCCTGCTACTGATAAGTATTTCTCCACCCAGTTTACAAAGTCACCTTCAAAGAAAAATGCCAGCGTCTGTGGGAAAGCAAGTAGGGAAGATGCAAATATAACCGGTATAACACCAGACATCAAGACTTTAAGAGGTATATGTGTGTTTTGACCTCCATACATCTTTCTTCCAATTACTCTTTTAGCATATTGTACAGGTATTTTTCTCTCTCCTTGCTGAACAGCTATAACCATTACAACTACAGCTAATGCAAAAATTAAGAATGCAATTACTTCAATTATATTTACCTGACCAGCCTGCATTAGGCCAAGTGTTGTTCCAATACCAGCCGGTATTCTTGATACTATTCCTGCAAATATAATTAGAGAAATACCGTTTCCTATTCCTTTATCAGTAATCTCCTCACCTAACCACATTAAAAATGCTGTACCCGCAGTTAAAGTTAATACTACCGTGATTATTGATAAAGCACTTTTGCTTATTAATGCTGAGTTGAAAAACCCTACTGCATATGCTGTTCCTTGAATTAATGCTAAGATTACAGTTAAATATCTTGTGTATTGTGCTATTTTTTGTTTACCATCTTCTCTTTTAGCTATTTCTTCTAGTTTTGGTATAGCAATTGTAAGTAAGTTCAAGATAATCGATGCTGTAATGTATGGATATATATTGAGGGCAAATATGGTAAATTGCTTAAATGATCCTCCTGACATTAAGTCGAAGAAATCCAACAAACCAGCATTTCCGCCTTCAAACATTCGCCTAACCACTTCTCTGTTAATACCAGGAACCGGTATAGCTGATCCTAATCTATATACTACTATCATCATTAATGTGAAAAGTATTCTTTTTTTAAGATCTGGTATTTTCCACGCATTTTTTAGGGTCTCTATCAATTAGATCACCTCAGCCTTTCCGCCTACAGCTTCGATTTTTTCTTTTGCAGTTTTGCTAAATTTATGAGCTTTAACTGTAAGTTTTTTATTTAATTCACCGTTTCCTAGAATCTTTATTCCATCTAATTCTTTTTTTATAATTTTATTTTCTAATAGTAACTCTACCGTTACTTCTTCATTATCATCGAATTGATTTAATGTCTCAAGATTTACTATAGCATATTCTTTTTGAAAAATATTAGTAAATCCTCTTTTTGGTATTCTTCTGTATAGAGGCATTTGTCCACCTTCGAATCCTGGTTTTGTTCCTCCACCAGAACGAGAATTCTGTCCATTCATTCCTCTACCAGCTGTAGTTCCCTGTCCAGATCCACTTCCTCTACCAACTCTTTTTCTTTTTTTCTTGCTACCTGGACTTGGTTTAAGATTATGAAGTTTCATCTTAGAGCACCTCCTTTAGTCATATTATTCTACTATTTCTACCATATGATTAACTTTGTTAATCATTCCTCTAATTTGAGGGGTATCTTCTTTTTCCACTATTTGTCCAATTTTTTTAAAGCCTAAAGCTTTTATTGTTTCTCTTTGGCTTTTAATTTTGCCATTTTTACTTCTTGTTTGTTTTATTTTTATTTTAGCCAAGGTCCTTCCTCCTTTACCCTAGAATTTCCTCAACTGTTTTACCTCTAAGTTTAGCTACTTCTTGAGGATCTTTTACGGATGACAGTGCATCCATAGTAGCATCTACCATATTTTTTGGGTTGTTAGATCCTAGAGATTTTGTTCTAATATCTTTAATCCCTGCTAATTCCATTACAGCACGAACAGGTCCACCAGCAATTACTCCAGTACCAGGGGCTGCAGGCTTTACTAATACTCTACCAGCTCCGCATTCTCCTACTTTTTCATGAGTAATCGTAGTTCCATCTAAAGGTACTTTAATTAATCTTTTCTTTGCATCATCTATTGCTTTTCTAATAGCATCTGGAATCTCTATAGCTTTTGCCATACCTACTCCAACGTGACCATTTTCGTCACCAACAACTACTAACACACTAAATCTGAAATTTCTTCCACCTTTTACAACTTTAGTTACTCTACTTATATTAATTACTTCTTCTTTTAAGTCTAATTGACTTGCATCAATACGTCCACGTTTCATACATTACCTCCTTTTCTAGAATTTTAATCCGTTTTCTCTAGCTCCTTCAGCTAATGCTTTAACTCTACCATGATATAGATATCCACCTCTGTCGAAAACTACTTTTTCCACTCCAGCTTCTTTAGCTTTTTCAGCAATATCTTTTCCAATTAATTCTGCAGCTTCTTTTTTAGTTAATCCTTCTAACTTATCAGATAACTGTTTATCTAAAGTAGATGATGATACGATTGTATTCATTTGAGTATCATCGATTATTTGAGCATATATGTGTTTCGAACTTCTAAAAACATTCAGCCTTGGTCTTTCAGGAGTTCCTTGGATACTTTTTCTTATAACTCTATGTCTTTTTTTTCTACTATCATTTCTATTGAATTTCTTAATCACCAACAATCACTCCTTTCCTATTAACCAGCAGTCTTACCAGCTTTTCTTCTGATGTGTTCGCCTTCATACTTAATTCCTTTTCCTTTGTATGGTTCAGGCTTTCTCCAATCTCTAATAACTGCTGCATAATTTCCTACTTTTTGTTTGTCAATTCCTGTAACTGTTATCATATTTTTTTCAACACTTGTTTCAATACCATTTGGGTCTTCCATCTCTACTGGATGAGAATATCCTAGGTTTAGTACAAGTTTATTTCCTTTTTTTTCAGCTTTATATCCTACTCCAACTATTTCTAGTTTTTTTGTATAACCTTGAGTTACACCTACGACCATTGAGTCGATTAGGGATCTTGTTAATCCGTGTAGTGATTTGTGTTGTCTACTATCTGAAGGTCTTTCAACGATTATAGAAGATTCTTCTTTTTTTATAGTAAGTTCTTGAACCATTTTTTGTTTAAGTGTTCCTTTTGGTCCTTTTATTTCAACTACATTTTCATCTAATAAATTAACTTCTACTCCCTCTGGTAACTCGATAGGTTTTAATCCAATTCTTGACATTTTTGCACCTCCTAAAGTAAATTACCATACGTAGCAGATAACTTCTCCACCAGTACCTTCTTCTCTTGCTTTTCTATCGGTAGCTACACCTTTTGATGTGGATAGTATCGCTATGCCTAATCCACCTAATACCTTTGGTATTTCACTGTTTTTTACATAAACTCTAAGTCCAGGCTTAGATATTCTTTTAATTCCTGTGATAACTCTTTCTTTGTTATCAGTATATTTAAGCTGTACTCTTATTATCCCTTGTTTACCGTCATCTATAACATCATATCCTTTGATGTATCCTTCTTCAGTTAAGATATTAGCTATCTCTTTCTTCACATTTGAAGCAGGAATATCAACGGAGTCTTTTTTTATATGATTACCATTTCTAATTCTTGTTAACATATCAGCAATTGGATCTGTCATTACCATATATGTTACCTCCTTCCATTCTCACATTTTATTACCAGCTTGCTTTACGTACTCCTGGTATTTGACCTTTGTATGCAAGTTCTCTAAAACATATTCTACAAATGCCAAATTTTCTTAAATAACCATGAGGTCTGCCGCAAATCTTACATCTTGAATATTCTCTTGTGCTGTATTTCTTCTTTCTTTTCTGCTTAACTATCATTGATTTTTTAGCCAATTTTGTTAAACCTCCTTACTTTTTAAAAGGCATTCCCATTAAACTTAATAGTTCTCTTGCCTCTTCATCAGTTTCTGCAGTTGTTGTGAAAACAACATTCATTCCTCTTATTGTTTCTACATCATCGTATTTAATTTCCGGGAATATAAGCTGTTCCTTAACTCCTACAGCATAGTTTCCTCTACCGTCGAATGCAGTTTTAGATATTCCTCTAAAATCTCTTACTCTAGGTAAAGCAAGGCTTATAAATTTATCCATGAAATCATACATCTTTTCACTTCTTAATACAACCTTACAACCTACTGGCATTCCTTCTCTTATTTTGAAGTTAGATACTGACTTTTTTGCTTTTGTTATTACCGGTTTTTGTCCGGCTATAATAGTCATCTCTTCAGCAGCTTTTTCCAAGGTCTTTATGTTGTCCTTAGCTTCGCCAACTCCCATATTTAATACTATTTTTTCTACTTTTGGAACCTGCATTGGACTTTCGTATCCGAACTTTTCCATTAGTGCAGGTATTACTTCATTTTTATATTTTTCTTTTAATCTTGATGCCATCGCTTGTACCTCCCTTCACTGAAATTAATCAAACATTTCTCCGCATTTTTTACATGCTCTTGCTTTACTACCATCATCTAATATTTCGACTTTTGTTCTTACTCCTTTTTTACACTTGTTACAGTAAATCATAACATTTGAAGCATGAACAGGTCCTTCTTGATGGATAATCCCAGCTTGCTGCATCTGTTGATTTGGTTTTTTATGCTTAGTTAGCATATTGATTCCTTCTACAAGGACTCTATCTTCTTTAGGAAAACATGCTAGAATTTTTCCTGTTTTTCCTATATCTTTTCCTGCCGTAATTACAACTTTGTCGCCTTTTTTTACATGCATGTTCTACACCTCCTAATATTACAGTACTTCTGGTGCTAATGAAATTATTTTCATATAATTGCCATCTCTTAATTCTCTTGTAATAGGACCAAAAATACGAGTTCCTACCGGAGCTTTATCATCTTGAACTATTACTGCTGCATTTTCATCAAATTTTATATATGTACCGTCACTTCTTCTAACACCTTTTTTTGTTCTTACGACTACAGCTTTTACTACCTCTCCTTTTTTTACAACTCCACCTGGTGTTGCTTTTTTAACAGAAGCAATCACTGTATCGCCTATATTTGCATATCTTCTATTAGATCCTCCGAGAATTCTAATAACTTGTATTACTTTAGCTCCCGAATTATCTCCTACTTTTAGTTTGGATTCATTCTGAATCATGTGATAACCTCCCTTCACTTACGTAAAGATTATTTTGCTTTTTCTATTATCTCCACAAGTCTCCATCTTTTGTCTTTTGATAAAGGTCTAGTTTCCATTATTTTAACTGTGTCGCCTTCACCGCAGACATTGTCTTCGTCATGGACTTTGAATTTTTTAGTTACTTTCACTTGTTTTTTATATAAAGGATGTGAATTAAATGATTCAACTGCTACTACTGCAGTTTTATCCATTTTATCACTTACTACTTTCCCGATTCTTTGTTTTCTTTGATTTCTCTCCACTTCAATAGTCCTCCTTTCATATATACTACTATACTTCTATATTAAGCTCTCTTTCTCTTAATACTGTTTTTACTCTAGCTATATTTTTTTTAACTGTTTTGATTCTTGAAGTATTTTCAAGTTGACCTGTTGCCAACTGAAATCTTAAATTGAATAATTCCGATTTAAGATCCACTAACACTCCATCAAGTTCATTAACAGTTTTTTCTCTTAATTCACTAGCTTTCATTAGCTTCACCATCCTTCTCTAACTGCTGTTCAGCTTTTGTAACAAATTTACAAGGTATCGGTAACTTATTAGCTGCCAATCTCATTGCTTCTCTTGCTACATCTTCTGGTACACCAGTCATTTCAAACATAATCCTACCTGGCTTTACAACTGCTACCCAGTACTCAGGTGATCCTTTACCTTTTCCCATTCTTGTCTCAGCAGGTTGTTGTGTTACAGGTTTGTCTGGGAAAATTTTAATCCATATCTTCCCGCCTCTTTTTATATATCTTGTCATAGCTCTTCTTGCTGCTTCTATTTGATTTGATTTAATCCAAGCAGCTTCTAGAGCTTGTAATCCGTATTCACCATAAGTAATATGGGTTCCTCTTGTAGCTTTACCCTTCATTCTACCTCTTTGAACCTTACGATGCTTTACTCTTTTAGGCATTAACATAATATAACATCCTCCTTTCTGCTGGACTATCTATTATTTCTTCTGTTATTTTTTCTACCTCTATTACTACTCTTTGTATCAATGTTTTTGTTTGTATCTTCAGGTCCGATTAAACCGTCTTTTACAGTTAATATTTCACCTTTGCTGATCCAAACTTTTACACCTATTTTTCCATAAGTAGTATCTGCTTCTGCAAAACCATACTCTATATTCGCTCTAATTGTTTGTAAAGGTATTTTTCCTTCACTATATCCTTCAGTTCTTGCCATGTCAGCACCATTTAATCTTCCGGCAACCATAGTCTTAACACCAGTTGCTCCAGCTTTCATAGTTCTTCTTATTGATTGCTTCATAGCTCTTCTAAAAGAAACTCTTCTTTCGATTTGGCTTGCAATACTTTCTGCTGTAAGTTGTGCGTCTAATTCAGGAATTTTAACTTCTTCAACATTAACAATTACAGTTTTACCAGTAAGTTTTTGAAGTTTATTCCTTGTTATTTCAACTCCAGAACCACCTTTGCCAATAACCATCCCTGGTTTTGCTGTATAGATGCTTACTTTGATTCTGTTTGCAAATCTTTCTATTTCAACTTTAGATATCCCAGCTATATATAAATCTTTTTTTATCATTTCTCTAATTTCGTAATCTTCTACTAATTTATCGCCAAAATTTTTCTTGCCTGCATACCATCTAGAATCCCAGTTCTTAATAACTCCGACTCTAAGTCCATGGGGATTTACTTTTTGACCCATACTCTACCTCCTTTACTATTCTTTTTCCTTAACTACTACATTTATATGACTCGTTCTTTTTAAGATTTGAAAGGCTCTACCTTGAGCTCTCGGTCTCCATCTTTTTAATGTAGGTCCTTGGTTTGCATAAACCTTAGCTACGTATAGTTTATCTTTATCCATACCAAAGTTATTTTCTGCATTTGCTGATGCAGATGCCATAACTTTTCTTAATTCTCTTGCTCCTTTTTGAGGTGAGAATTTTAATATATTTATTGCTTCTTCTACTTCTTTTCCTCTTACCATATCACAAACGAATTTCATTTTCCTAGGTGATACTCTTACGTATTTAGCAGTCGCTTTAGCTTCCATGTTAGTACCTCCCTTCATCTACTCGACTTTTGTAGATTTCTCAGTTTTTCCATGGCCTCTAAAGTTTCTAGTAGGAGCGAATTCTCCAAGTTTGTGTCCTACCATATCTTCTGTGACATATACTGGAACGTGTCTTCTACCATCGTGTATAGCTATTGTATGTCCTACCATTTGTGGAAATATGGTGGAACGTCTTGACCATGTTTTAACTACTTTCTTTTCATTTTTATCGTTTAAAGCCTCAATTTTCTTCATTAAACTCTCTTGACAATAAGGTCCTTTTTTTAGTGATCTACCCATGCAACAGTTCCTCCTTTCACTAAAAATCTACTATTTCTTTCTCTTTCTTACTATGAATTTATTAGATTTTTTTCTTTTCTTTCTTGTTTTATATCCCATTGTAGGTTTACCCCATGGAGTTACCGGTGAAGGTCTTCCTATAGGTGCTCTACCTTCTCCACCACCATGTGGATGGTCATTAGGGTTCATAACAGAACCTCTTACCGTCGGTCTAATTCCCATATGTCTTTTTCTACCAGCTTTACCTACTGTGATATTTTCATTGTCTATGTTTCCTACTTGTCCAACTGTAGCCTTGCATAATTGTCCAATCATTCTAACTTCACCAGAAGGTAGTTTTACCTGTACATACTTTCCTTCTTTAGCCATAAGCTGTGCATAGTTTCCAGCTGATCTTACCAGTTGTCCACCTTTTCCAGGCTTAAGTTCTATATTGTGTAAAAGCGTACCTGTTGGTATATCTTTTAATGGAAGTGCGTTACCTACTTTAATATCTATTGCATTTCCTGATAATACTTCGTCACCTACTTGAATTTTGTTAGGTGCTATAATATATCTTTTTTCTCCATCTGCATAATTTATTAATGCTATATTTGCACTTCTGTTAGGATCATATTCAATTGTTGCTACCTTTCCAGGTATACCATCTTTATCTCTTTTGAAGTCAATTACTCTGTATTTCTTCTTAGCTCCCCCACCTCTGTGTCTTACTGTAATTTTACCTTGTGAGTTTCTTCCTGATTTTCTCTTTTTTGGAGCTAATAATGACTTTTCAGGTTCTTTTTTTGTTATCTCTTCAAAAGTAGAGACAGTTTTAGTTCTCATTCCTGGAGAAGTAGGCTTGAATTTTTTAATACCCATTGTTATTCCTCCTTCATGTTATATAATTACATTCCCTCGAAAAACTCGATGCTGTCGCTGTCTTCAGTTAGAGTAACAATTGCTTTTTTCCAACTTGACTTTCTACCTAAATTAGCACCCATTCTTCTCATTTTTCCAAGCATATTCATCGTGTTAACTTTTTTTACTTTAACATTAAATATCTGCTGTACAGCATTCTTGATTTCAGTCTTAGTAGCTTTTTTATCTACTTTGAAAGCATACTTTTTATCTACCATAGCATCCATACTAGCTTCTGTTACCAATGGTTTTATAATGATATCATGTGGACTGCGCATTATGAATACACCTCCTCCACTTTTTTAAGAGCATCTTTAGTTATGATAAATTTCTCGTAGTTCAAAATATCATAAACATTTAAAGTATTAATACTTGCCGTTTTTATACCTTTAATATTTCTTGATGAATAATAAACATTTTTATCATCAGTAACTATTAGTGCTTTTTTTTCAACTTTTAAATTGTTTAATACTTCGATCATTTTTTTAGTTTTAATATCATCTAATTTTAATTCTTCTAAAACAACCATTTCATCGTTTAATACTTTAGATGAAAAAGCAGATTTCATTGCTAATCTCTTTATTTTTTTAGGTAACTTTTTGCTGTAATCTCTCTGCTTAGGAGCGAATACTACTCCTCCACCTTTCCATAAAGGTGATCTGATAGTTCCTGCTCTTGCTCTTCCTGTACCTTTTTGTCTCCAAGGTTTTCTTCCTCCGCCTCTAACTTCTGATCTAGTTTTAGCGGATTGATTTCCCTGTCTTTGATTAGCCATATAAGTTTTTACAGCTTCGTACATAACATGCTCATTAACTTCGATATTAAAAACATCATCATTTAAATCTATTTCGCCAGCTTGTTCACCGGACATCTTATAGAGAGCTATTTTAGTCATCTCTTATCCTCCTTCCTTTCTGCTATTAATTATTTTTTTCTGATTATTACAGTGCCTTTTTTAGGACCTGGTACAGCACCTTTAATTAATAACAGATTTTTTTCTAAGTCTACTTTTACAATTTCCAGATTTTTCACAGTAACTTTTTCATGTCCCATGTGTCCCGGAAGTTTTTTATTTTTAAATACTCTTGCAGGGTGAGCTGATGCTCCCAATGAACCTACTGCTCTGTGATATTTAGAACCATGTGTTTCAGGACCTCTAGAGTGATTGTGTCTCTTAATACTACCTTGAAACCCTTTACCTTTTGAAGTTCCTTCTACATCAACGATTTCTCCTTCTTCGAATAAATCAACCTTAATTTCTTGACCTATTTCAAATTCTTCCGGATTGTCTATTCTAAACTCTTTTAACATTCTCTTGTTTTCAACTTGGGCTTTACTGAAGTGTCCTTTTTTAGGCTTGTTAACATTTTTATCTTTAATTTCACCAAAACCTATTTGAACTGAGTTGTATCCTTCTTTTCCTTCAGTTTTAATTTGTACAACTTTCATGCCCTGAGATTCAACTACTGTTACCGGTACTAAAGTCCCATCTTCTTTGAAAACTTGAGTCATTCCTAATTTTTTTCCTATTATTCCTTTCATTTTTACACCTCCTGATTTCTTACAGCGGATTGCATAAGCAATCGTACTAAGCAGAGTGCATTATGTTCTCTACTTTATAATTTGATTTCTATATCTACTCCAGCAGGTAGATTCAATTTCATTAATGAATCTATCGTTTTAGGAGTAGGGTTTGTTATGTCGATTAATCTTTTATGAGTTCTTTGTTCAAACTGCTCTCTTGAATCTTTATACTTATGTACAGCTCTTAATATTGTTATTATTTGCTTTTCTGTTGGTAGTGGAATAGGTCCCGCTACATCAGCATCTGTACTTTTTGCAGTTTCTACAATCTTTTTAGCAGATTGATCTAAAATTTGGTGATCATAAGCCTTTAATCTAATTCTTATTTTTTGACTGTTCTCCATTGTTTAACCTCCTTTTCTCGTATGTATATTTTCGTTTACATACGATGAGCATTTTCTATCAACTTTACCGTGTGTTTCTATACTTTTTTTTAAATAATAGAAAATCTCATCGTCCTATTTGAAATAGGACATACTCTACAGAAATTCCCCGAAAAATACGGCAACCTTCTGCTTCATCGCATGTGGCACACTAAAAAATTATATAAAATTTAACGGTTAATGTCAAGAAAAATTTCATCTAATTTTAAATAATTTATAGTAATGTTAAATTTTAAGCTCTATATTGAAAATAATATGGCAGAACCGTTACGATTCTGCCATTATTTATTGAAAATTACTCAATGATTTTTGCAACTACGCCTGCTCCTACTGTTCTTCCACCTTCTCTTATGGCAAATCTTAATCCTTCTTCCATTGCGATTGGTGTAATCAGTTCTACTGTAAATGTTGCATTGTCTCCAGGCATACACATTTCTACGCCTTCTTCTAATGCTACTGATCCTGTAACGTCTGTTGTTCTAAAGAAAAACTGTGGTCTGTATCCGTCAAAGAATGGTGTATGTCTTCCACCTTCTTCTTTTGTTAGTACGTATACTTCACCTTTGAATTTAGTATGTGGAGTTATTGAACCCGGCTTTGCAAGTACCTGTCCTCTTTCTACGTCGTCTCTTTGGATTCCTCTTAGTAATGCTCCGATGTTGTCTCCTGCTTGTGCATCGTCTAACATCTTTCTAAACATTTCTACTCCTGTACATACTGTTTGCTTTGGCTCGTCTTGTAGTCCTACTATTTCTATTTTGTCCTGTACTCTTAGTATTCCTCTGTCGATTCTTCCTGTTGCTACTGTTCCTCTTCCTGTTATACTAAATACATCTTCTACAGGCATTAGGAAAGGCTTGTCTGTATCTCTTTCTGGTGCTGGTATTTCTGCATCTACTGCTTCCATTAATTCTAGTATATTGTCTGCCCATTCTCCGTCTGGATCTTCTAATGCTTTTAGCGCTGATCCTACTATTATCTTTATGTTGTCTCCGTCAAATTCGTATTCATTTAATAGATCTCTTAGTTCCATTTCTACTAATTCTATTAGTTCTTCGTCATCTACCATGTCTGCTTTGTTTAAGAATACTACTATGTTTGGTACTCCTACCTGTCTTGATAGTAGGATGTGCTCTCTTGTTTGTGGCATTGGTCCGTCCGCTGCTGATACTACTAGTATAGCACCGTCCATCTGTGCTGCTCCTGTTATCATGTTCTTTACATAGTCAGCGTGTCCAGGACAGTCTACGTGTGCGTAGTGTCTGTTTGCTGTTTCGTACTCTACGTGTGCTGTTGAGATTGTGATTCCTCTTTCTCTTTCTTCCGGTGCTTTGTCTATATTTTCAAATGCTACTGATTCTCCTGTACCAAACTTTCTGTTCAATACTGTTGTTATCGCTGCTGTTAGTGTTGTCTTTCCGTGGTCTACGTGTCCTATTGTTCCTATGTTTACGTGTGGCTTGTTTCTTTCAAATTTTTGCTTTGCCATCTCTTAATTTCCTCCTTAGTTTTTTATTTATTTATGAAATCTTCTTTTATTGATTCAGGTACTCTTTCGTAATGGTCAAACTGCATTGAATAGTTTGCTCTTCCTTGAGTGTTGGATCTTAGGTCTGTCGCATATCCAAACATCTCACCTAACGGTACATATGCATCTACTACCTTAATACCATTTTTATCTTCAAATCCTTCAATTCTTCCTCTTCTAGAGTTTATATCTCCCATTACATCTCCAAGATATTCATCTGGAGTTAATATCTCAACCTTCATATAAGGTTCTAATATTGCTGGTTTAGCTTTTAGGGATGCTTCTTTAAATGCCATTGCTCCAGCAATTTTAAATGCCATCTCACTAGAATCCACTTCATGATATGAACCATCATATAGTGTTACTTTGAAATCAATACATGGATATCCAGCAAGAACTCCATTATCTGCCGCTTCTTTGATTCCTTCTTCTACTTTTGGTATATATTCTCTTGGAATTGCACCACCTGTAACTTTATTTTCAAATACAAATCCATCGCCTGGTTCAAGAGGTTCCATGATAATTTTAACATGTCCGTATTGTCCTCTACCACCAGATTGCTTAGCATATTTAACATCTACATCTGCTGTTGAAGTAATAGTTTCTTTGTAAGAAACTTGCGGTCTTCCTACATTTGCCTCAACTTTAAATTCTCTAAGAAGTCTATCAACTATAATTTCAAGGTGTAGTTCACCCATCCCAGCTATTATAGTTTGACCAGTTTCTTCATTTGTATATGTTCTGAATGTAGGGTCTTCTTCAGCTAATTTTTGAAGTCCTACTATCATTTTTTCTTGACCTGCTTTAGTCTTTGGCTCTATAGCTACTTCTATAACCGGTTCAGGAAATTCCATTGCTTCTAAAATTATAGGATTATCCGGATCACAAATCGTGTCACCAGTTGTAGTTTGCTTAAACCCAACAACAGCCGCTATATCTCCTGCATAAACTTCATCTCTATCTTCTCTTGAGTTCGCATGCATCTGTAGAATACGTCCAACTCTTTCTTTTTTATTCTTAGTGGAGTTTAAAACATAACTTCCAGCTTTTATTACTCCTGAATAAACTCTAAAGAATGTCAACTTACCTACATATGGGTCCGACATAACTTTAAATGCTAATGCTGAAAAAGGTTCTTCATCTGAAGATTTTCTATGCATTTCTTCCTCGCCATCCATTGATATACCTTTTATAGCAGGTACATCTGTTGGTGAAGGCATGTAATCAACTATAGCATCTAATAGGAGCCTAACTCCTTTGTTTTTGTATGCTGATCCGCATAACACAGGTATTATGTCTACTGATAAAGTCGCTTTTCTTATAGCTGTCTTCAGTTCTTCTGGTTCTATAGTTTCTCCTTCTAGAAATTTTTCAAGTAACTTATCATTATAATCAGCTACTGATTCTAGAAGTTTCTCTCTGTATTCTTCTGCTTTTTCTTTATACTCATCTGGTATTTCTGATGCTTCAACTGCATCTCCTGATTCGTCTTTGTATATTCTAGCGTTCATTTCTACTAAATCTATGATTCCAGTAAAATCATCGCTTGTCCCAATTGGTATCTGGATAGGTACTACATTCGCCTTCAATCTTTCAACCATTGTATTAACTGAGTAATAAAAATTTGCTCCAGTCTTGTCCATTTTGTTGACAAAACATATTCTCGGTACATTGTATTTGTCTGCCTGTCTCCATACTGTCTCTGATTGAGGTTCAACTCCATTTTTTGCATCAAATATAGCTACCGAACCATCTAATACTCTTAGAGATCTTTCTACTTCAACCGTGAAATCAACGTGTCCTGGTGTATCTATTATATTTATTCTATTACTTTTCCAATAACAAGTGGTTGCAGCGGAAGTTATTGTTATTCCTCTTTCCTGCTCTTGTTCCATCCAGTCCATTTGTGATGCACCTTCATGAGTTTCACCTACTTTATGAATTCTTCCTGTGTAGTAAAGAATTCTTTCGGTACATGTAGTTTTACCTGCATCAATATGGGCCATTATTCCAATATTCCTTGATCTTTCTAAAGGATATTCTCTCACAATTTTCCTCCTATCTGCTTTCGTTATTTATTACCACCTGAAAGTAGCAAAGGCTTTATTTGCTTCTGCCATTTTGTGAGTATCTTCTTTTTTCTTAACACTTGCTCCCGCATTGTTAGATGCATCCAAGATTTCTTTAGCCAGTCTTTCACTCATTTTGTTTTCGCCTCTAGCTCTTGAGTATTTAACTAACCATCTTAGTCCAAGTGTTTGTCTTCTTTCAGGTCTTACTTCTATAGGTACTTGATAAGTTGCTCCACCAACTCTTCTTGCCTTTACTTCTAATACTGGCATTATGTTGTTTAATGCTTTAATGAATACTTCTTTCGGATCATCTCCGGTTTTTTCTTCTATCACATCAAAAGCTTTATAAACAATTTTTTGTGAAACACCTCTTTTTCCATCAAGCATTACCATGTTTATCAATTTAGTTACTACTTTATCCTTATAAATAGGATCTTCCATTACTTCTCTTTTAGGTACTTGTCCTTTTCTAGGCACTACGCTTCCCTCCTTAACAATTAAATTTAGATCACTGGTACTCGACAAATCTTACGTTTGCCGCTGTGCACATAATGCATCTATATTTATGAAGGCTTCCATACAGCTTCCATAACCTGCATAGTGTGCCGATTATTTTCTCAATTATTTTGGTCTTTTAGCTCCATATTTGGATCTTGATTGTTTTCTGTCTTCTACTCCTGCTGTATCAAGTGTACCTCTTACAATATGGTATCTAACTCCTGGTAAGTCTTTAACTCTACCACCTCTTATTAGAACAACACTGTGTTCCTGTAAGTTATGTCCAATTCCCGGTATATATGCTGTCACTTCAGTTTGATTTGTTAATCTAACTCTTGCTATTTTTCTAAGAGCTGAGTTAGGCTTCTTTGGTGTTACTGTCTTAACTGCTGTACAAACTCCTCTCTTCTGTGGAGAATTTGTAGTAGTTCTTTTTTTCTTAAGATTATTAAATCCATAGTTAAGAGCAGGAGAATCTGATTTCTTAGTTGACTTCTTTCTACCGTTTTTTACTAATTGGTTGATTGTTGGCATTATTTCACCTCCTTATAATCTTGAATTTATTTCAGCGTTGCAGCTACTGCTGCTTTAACGTCAATTCCAAACATTTTTCCTAAGTTTTCCATTGTATCTACATAAACAACTTCAATTTTTTTTTCATTACTTATTTCTATTATATCATTTACTACTTTTTTGTCAGCATCCTCAGCTACATAAATAGATGCAGCTTCATCTTTTGATAATGCTCTTTGTGTTTGTTTTTTGCCTATTACATTTTTGTTTTTTTCTACTTTCACTTCTTCACCTCTTAAACATCACAAAGATTATATGCTTTAGGCAAGCATATAATCTTATGTATTGTTCAATGATTTAGACACTCGATAATTTTACCACTAACATGTTCTTGTGTCAACAGTTAATTAATTTTCTTCTTCCTTGAATTTGTCCTTAAGTTTTTCAAGTTCCTCTTCGGGTATCTCTTTTCTTATCATTACTTTTTCATATTTTTTAAGTCCAGTACCAGCCGGTATCAGTTTTCCGATTATTACATTTTCTTTAAGCCCTTGTAAATAGTCGGTTTTTCCTTTAATAGCTGCATCTGTAAGAACTCTTGTTGTTTCCTGGAATGATGCCGATGATAGGAAAGAGTCCGTAGCAAGAGACGCTTTTGTAATTCCTAGTAAAACTCTATCTCCTTTAGAAGGCTCTGTTCCTTCTCTTTCAGCTGCTTCATTAACTTTTATAAATTCATCATTAGATACTAAAGTTCCTGGAAGTAATTCTGTGTCACCAGGATTTTTAACCTTTACTTTACTTAACATCTGTCGTATCACTACTGCTATATGCTTATCATTGATATCAACACCTTGCATTTTATAAACTTTTTGTACTTCTTGTAATATATAAAGCTGCAAAGCTTGAATTCCTTTGATTTTATATATGTCATGCGGGTTAACTGACCCTGTTGTTATTCTATCACCTTTTTCGATTATTTGTCCATTTTCAGGCATTATAACTGCTCCATAAGGGATAGTGTATGTTTTGCTTTTCTTATCTTCTTCATCAGTAACCGTAACTTCTCTTTTCTTTGCTGTTTCTTTAATTTTAATTTTTCCTGCTATTTCTGAAATTATTGCCTGACCTTTTGGCTTTCTTGCTTCAAATAATTCTTCAACCCTTGGTAAACCTTGTGTAATATCAACTGCCGCTGCTATACCACCAGTGTGGAATGTTCTCATCGTAAGCTGTGTACCTGGTTCTCCAATCGATTGTGCAGCAATAAACCCTATTGCTTCTCCTACATTTACCAGCTTCCCTGTAGCTAAGTTTCTACCGTAGCACTTAGTACACACACCATTTTCTGTATCACAAGTCAGTACGGATCTTATTTTTACCTTTTTGATGTCTGCTTTAATAATTTTCTCAGCATCGTCTTCTAAGACCATTTCGTCTTTTTTAACAATAACTTCACCATTTTCAGGGTTAACTACATCTTCAAAAGCATATCTTCCAACAATTCTATCATAGAGATTTTCGATTTCTTCTTTTCCGTTTTCTATAAAAGCTTCTACTTCTAATCCTTCTTTTGCTCCGCAATCTTCTTCTTTTATAATTACATCCTGACTTACATCTGCAAGCCTTCTAGTTAAGTATCCTGAATCTGCGGTTCTTAGAGCTGTATCAGCTAATCCTTTACGCGCTCCTGTTGATGAAATAAAGAATTCAAGTACGCTTAGTCCTTCTCTAAAGTTAGATTTAACCGGGATTTCTACAGTATGACCAACGGCATTAGCCATAAGTCCTCTCATTCCTGCAAGCTGTTTTATCTGATTACGACTACCTCTAGCTCCGGATTTTGACATTATGTACAAGTTGTTTAATTCATCTAAATTATCCATAAGTTCTTCGGTTAATTTTTCAGTAGTTTTATGCCATATTTTTATTACATTCTCATATCTTTCTTCGTCTGTTAGAATTCCTCTTCTATACTTTCTTTCGTATTCAAGAACTTTTTTCTCTGCATCTTTTATCATTTCCGCTTTTACTTCAGGTACATTAATATCTGATACACTTATTGTTATCGCTCCAATTGTGGAATAATGGAATCCCATTTCTTTAATCTTATCCAAAACTTTTGCTGTTATTGTATTTCCGTGTTTTCTAAAGACTTTATCCACAATATCGCTAAGATCTTTTTTTGCGACTAATTTATCTATTTCTAATGAGTATTGATCCTTTGTTCTATCAACATAGCCTAAGTCTTGAGGTATATCTTCATTAAATATAAATCTACCTACTGTACTTTCAACTAATTTACCTCTATCAGTCTTATCTTTTTTAATCATAACTTTGACTCTCGCATGTAAGTTAACCTGCTTGTCTGCATAAGCCATTATTAGTTCTTCATAACTGGAGAATATTCTACCCTCTCCTTTTGAACCTTTTATTTCTAATGTAAGGTAGTAACTACCTAAAACCATATCCTGAGTAGGGGTAGTTATTGGTTTTCCATCCTTAGGCGCAAGTATGTTGTTTACTGATAATATTAAAAATCTTGACTCTGCCTGTGCTTCTTCAGATAAAGGAAGGTGAACAGCCATCTGGTCCCCATCAAAGTCTGCATTGTAAGCAGTACATACTAAGGGATGAAGCTTTATTGCTTTACCCTCAACTAATACTGGTTCAAAAGATTGAATTCCAAGTCTGTGAAGTGTGGGCGCTCTGTTTAACATAACTGTATGTCCCTTTATTACTTCATCTAAAACATCCCAAACTTCTGAATCTATTCTTTCTACTTTTTTCTTAGCACTTTTTATGTTGTGAGCCAAGTCATCTTGAACTAGTTTCTTCATTACAAAAGGTTTAAATAATTCTAATGCCATTTTTTTAGGCAATCCACATTGATGAAACTTAAGTTCAGGTCCAACGACTATTACAGAACGTCCTGAATAATCAACCCTTTTACCAAGTAAGTTTTGTCTGAATCTACCCTGCTTACCCTTAAGCATATCTGATAATGATTTTAAAGGTCTATTACCAGGGCCGGTAACAGGTCTTCCTCTTCTTCCGTTATCTATCAATGCATCGACTGATTCTTGAAGCATTCTTTTTTCGTTTCTTATTATTATGTCCGGAGCTCCAAGTTCAAGTAGTCTGTTAAGTCTATTATTTCTGTTTATAACTCTTCTATACAAGTCGTTTAAATCGGAAGTTGCAAATCTTCCCCCATCAAGTTGAACCATAGGTCTTAATTCTGGCGGAATAACAGGAACGGTATCAAGAATCATCCATTCCGGTTTGTTTCCAGATTTTTTAAAAGCTTCTAATACTTCAAGCCTTCTAGTAATTCTTATTTTCTTTTGACCACTACTGTTTTTAAGATCAGCTCTTAGTTCTTTAATCTCTTTGTCTAATTCTATCTTGCTTAAAACTTTCTTTATTGCTTCAGCGCCCATTCCAGCTTGGAATGAATCGCCATATACATCTTTATATTCTCTGTATTCAAGTTCTGTAAGTATCTGTTTATCTGAAAGAGGTGTATCTCCACTTTCTGTAACGATAAACTGAGCAAAATACAGTATCTTTTCTAAAGATCTTGGAGACATATCAAGAATCAAACCCATCCTTGATGGTATTCCTTTAAAATACCAAATATGAGATACCGGTGCTGCAAGGTCTATATGACCCATTCTCTCTCTTCTTACAGAAGCTTTTGTTACTTCAACACCACATCTATCACATACTACGCCTTTATATCTAATTCTTTTATATTTACCACAATGACATTCCCAATCCTTAGTAGGACCGAAAATTCTTTCGCAGAACAAACCATCTTTTTCAGGTTTTAATGTTCTGTAGTTTATAGTTTCAGGCTTCTTTACTTCTCCATAAGACCAGCTCATAATACTTTCTGGTGATGCTAGACTTATTCTTATTGCTTCAAAATTGTTAAATTCCATAAAGGGGCCAACTCCCTTCCCAAATTAATTTTTATCTAAATATTCTATTTCCATTCCACTTGTTTCTTCTTCTATAAATCTTTCTTCTCCGATTACTTCTTTGATGTCCTCTATTTCTTCTATTTCTTCATTCTCCTCTTTTGCTTCAGGAGAAATTATAGTTATATCTAAAGCTAAACTCTGTAGTTCTTTAATTAATACTTTAAAGGATTCTGGTATTCCAGGCTGTGGTATGTTTTCTCCTTTAACAATTGCTTCATAGGTTTTAACTCTTCCAGTTACATCATCTGATTTAACGGTAAGCATTTCCTGTAGCATATGAGCAGCTCCGTATGCTTCAAGAGCCCAAACTTCCATCTCACCAAATCTTTGTCCACCGAATTGTGCTTTACCTCCTAGAGGCTGTTGTGTAACAAGAGAATAAGGTCCCGTTGATCTAGCATGAATTTTATCATCAACTAAGTGATGAAGTTTTAGTATATACATGTATCCAACAGTTATTGGTCCATCAAAGGATTCACCAGTTCTTCCATCTCTTAAATCTATTTTGCCGGAAGATGGATATCCTGCCATTTCAAGAGCTTCAAACACTTCATTTTCTGTAGCACCATCGAACACAGGGGTTGCTACATGCCATCCCAGCTTCTTCGCTGCTAATCCTAAGTGAACTTCCAGTACCTGTCCAATATTCATACGTGAAGGTACACCTAGTGGATTTAATACAATTTCAAGAGGAGTTCCATCTGGTAAGAAAGGCATATCTTCTTCTGGTAATACTCTTGAAATAACACCTTTATTCCCGTGACGTCCACAAAGCTTATCTCCGACACTTATTTTTCTTTTTGTAGCTATATAAACTCTAACTAGCTTATTAACTCCCGGATTTAAATCATCTCCGTTTTCTCTTGTAAATACTTTAACATCAACGATAATTCCCGTTTGTCCATGGGGAACCTTTAGAGATGTATCTCTTACTTCTCTCGCTTTCTCGCCAAAAATAGCTCTAAGTAATCTTTCTTCGGCAGTAAGTTCAGTTTCTCCTTTTGGAGTTACTTTCCCTACTAAGATATCTCCCGGTTCAACTTCCGCGCCAATCCTTATGATTCCTCTTTCGTCTAGATCCTTCAAGGAATCTTCTCCTACGTTAGGAATGTCCCTTGTAATTTCTTCAGGACCTAATTTTGTATCTCTAGCTTCTGACTCATACTCTTCAATGTGAAGAGAAGTCAAACTATCATCTTTTACAAGATTTTCATTTATTAATATAGCATCCTCAAAATTATATCCTTCCCAAGTCATGAATCCTACTAAAAGGTTTTTACCTAAAGCTATCTCTCCTTGTGAAGTTGATGCTCCGTCAGCAATGATTTCACCTTTTTTAACTTGGTCACCTTTTTTTACTAAAGGTTTTTGATTTAAACAAGTTCCCTGATTGGATCTTTTAAACTTAATTAAGGAATATCTGTCTAATGTTCCGTTGTCATCTCTTTTTACAGTTATATTTGATGCCTGTACTGATACTACTTTTCCATCGTGTTTATTTACTATTACTACTCCTGAGTCCTTAGCAGCCTTATGCTCCATTCCAGTACCTATAATAGGTGCATCTGTAATCATCAAAGGAACTGCTTGTCTTTGCATATTAGCACCCATTAATGCTCTATTTGCATCATCGTTTTCCAAAAATGGTATCATTGATGTACCTACTGATATAAGCTGTTTTGGAGAAACATCCATATAGTCAACATCGTCTCTGCTAACAATCTCAGGTGCTCCCTTAGCTCCCCTAACAACAACTCGTTTATTCTTAAATCTACCATCTTCGCCAATAGGCTCATTTGCCTGAGCTATGATGTGCTCATCTTCTATATCAGCTGTTACATAATCTATATTTTCAGTAACTTCTCCCGTCTCTTTATCTACCCTTCTATATGGAGATTCTAAAAATCCATATTCATTAATTCTTGCAAAGGAAGCTAAAGAAGTTATCAATCCTATATTAGGACCCTCAGGTGTTTCTATAGGACACATTCTTCCGTAATGAGTTTGATGAACGTCTCTTACTTCAAATCCAGCTCTATCCCTGCTCAAGCCTCCTGGGCCTAATGCAGACATTCTTCTTTTGTGAGTTAATTCTGCTAGTGGATTTGTTTGATCCATAAATTGTGAAAGCTGACTGCTTCCAAAAAATTCTTTAATAGCTGCAGCAACAGGTCTTATATTCATGAGTACCTGAGGTGTTACAACTTCTACGTCTTGGATAGTCATTCTTTCTCTTATTACTCTTTCCATTCTGGAAAGTCCTACTCTTACTTGGTTTTGAAGCAATTCACCTACGGCTCTAATTCTTCTATTACCAAGGTGATCAATATCGTCAACATCACCAACACCTTTGAATAAACAAAATTCGTAACTAATAGATGCCAATATGTCATCTGCAATTATGTGTTTTGGTGTAAGTCTTCTGATATTTTTTTCTATTTCATCTTCTAATTTTTCTTTATTAACTTCAAAAGTTTCTTCATCTGTTGCTATCTCTAGTACTTCTTTTAATACCGGATAATATACTTTTTCTTTTAATCCAAGTTTTTCATAGTCCATTTCTCTATATACTAATTCCGGATAAACAAATTTATTACTGTATACTTTAACAATTTCTTTTTCTTTGTTATATACTTCAATATGAAAAACTCCCGCAGCTTCAATTTGAAAAGCTTTCTCTCTTGTTATTACTTCTCCTTCAGATACTATAAGTTCTCCAGTATCTTTATTTACAATAGTATTAACAGATTCTTTTCCTATAGCCCGGTTTTCAATACTAAGTTTTTTGTTGAATTTATATCTTCCTACTCTTGCTAGATCGTATCTTTTATGATCAAAGAAAAGATTGTTAATTAGTGATGTCGCACTATCTAAGGTAGGTGGTTCTCCTGGTCTTAATTTTTTATAGATTTCTATTAAAGCTTCATCTTTATTTTTGGTACCATCTTTTTCAAGAGTCTTTAATAGCTGTTCTGATTCTCCAAGTAATTCTATGATTTCTGCATCTGTTTCGCAGCCCATAGCTCTTAGAAGAATAGTGATTGGAATTTTTCTAGTTCTATCTATTCTAACATTAACTAAACTATTTGAACGAGTTTCATATTCAAGCCATGCTCCTCTATTAGGTATTACCGTAGCTGAAAATAGTTCTTTACCACTTTTGTCTCTTTCAACATCGTAGTACACGCTAGGTGATCTAACCAGCTGACTAACTATAACTCGTTCCGCACCATTAATTATGAATGTGCCTCTCTCAGTCATCTGAGGAAAGTCACCCATAAATACTTCTTGCTCTTTTATCTCTCCTGTTTCTTTGTTTATCAACCTTACCTTCACTTTTAAAGGTACTGCATAAGTTGCGTCTCTTTCCTTACACTCCATTTGATCGTATTTTGGGTCTCCATTTAATTTATAATCTACAAATTCTAGTATCAAATTCCCAGTATAATCCTCAATAGGAGATATGTCGTCAAAAACTTCTTTTAGTCCTTCTTTAATAAACCATTCGTAAGAATTTTTCTGCACTTCAATTAAGTCGGGTAATTCTAAAACTTCTTCTATTCTCGAGTAGCTCATTCGTACTCGATTACCTATTTTCACAGGATGCAACATTTCTTCACCCCTTCGCATATTATTAAGTAAAAAAATTGCGCAGTTAATTCAGCATTTACATACAATTTTTATGCCAACTTTTTATACCTACGCAATATAAGATAATATCATATTTGGATTTCATTGTCAATAAATTCAGCGAATATTTTAAAAGTTTAAAAGAGCTTGTACAAGCTCTTTTAATTTTTTCTTTATAAAGTAGTTATGTTTACTTCTAAAAAGAAATTATTTAATTTCTACAGATCCGCCAACTTCTTCAATTTGTGATTTAATATTTTCAGCCTCTTCTTTGCTTACTTTTTCTTTTACAGCTTTCGGTGCTTCGTCAACTAATGCTTTAGCATCTTTAAGACCTAATCCAGTAAGTTCTTTAACTACTTTGATTACTTTAATCTTTCCGCTTCCTGCTCCTGTAAGTACTACATCAAATTCAGTTTGCTCTTCTTCTTCTTCGGCACCTGCTGCTGCTGGAGCTGCTGCTGCTACTGGAGCTGATGCACTAACACCAAATTCTTCTTCTAATTCCTTTACTAATTCTGATAATTCCAATACTGTTAATTCTTTAACTTCTTCAATTAATTTCGTGATTTTTTCACTTGCCATTTTATATAACCTCCGTTTTTTAGTTTTGTTCTTTTTGATCTTTAATCGCATCTAATGCGTATACTAAATTTCTCATATTGCCTTGTAATACATTTACAAAGCCTGTAATAGGTGAATTCAAGCTTCCAAGTAATTTTGCAATAAGTACTTCTCGTGATGGAATATTTGCTAATTCCTTAATCTGATCAATACCTATAATATTTCCGTCTACTATTCCAGCCTTTATTTTTAACTTTTCATTTTTCTTAGAAAATTCATCTGATATTTTTGCAGCTCCAATGGCATCTTCTATACTAAATGCTACTCCATTTGGACCTGTTAAATTTTCGATGAAATCTTCATAACCTGCTTCTTTAAAAGCAAATCTCATCATTGTGTTTTTGTAAACTTTATAGTCTACTCCAGCTTCTCTGTACTTTTTTCTTAATTCGGAAACTTCAGCAACATCCAATCCTCTATAATCTACAAGTACCACTGATTTAGAGTTTTCGATTTTTTCTTTTATTTCCTGTACAATTTGCTTTTTTCTTTCTATCACTTTACTATTCATAGGTTTACACCTCCTTAAAGATGCTATATAAAAAAGGTTTCTCACAGACATAGAGAAACCTTAATAGCTAAAAGTTATTTGGTTCACCTCGACTGGAAATTAAGCTTTCGCACCAGCTGTCTGCGGTATTATTCAATTCTCTTAAAGAGTATATCAACTTAAATTTTATTTGTCAATATTTTTATTCTGTTAATTCCTGACCGTTTATTTTTATACCAGGTCCCATTGTACTTGCAATAGTTACACTTCTTAGGTATCTACCTTTTGAAGAAGCTGGTCTAGCCTTTATTACAGCATCTATTAGAGTTTTTGTATTTTCATATAATTTTTCACTTCCAAAGGATTTTTTTCCAACTGGAACGTGTATGATAGCTGTTTTATCAACTCTATATTCAACTTTACCTGCTTTGATATCTTCAACTGCATTTTTTACATCCATTGTTACAGTTCCTGATTTAGGATTTGGCATTAATCCTTTTGGACCAAGTACTCTACCTAATCTACCAGCAACACTCATCATGTCTGGGGTTGCAACTACTACATCAAAATCAAACCAATTTTCATTTTGGATTTTTTCAGCATATTCCTGTCCTCCAACATAATCAGCTCCAGCTTTTTCAGCTTCTGCTGCTTTTTCACCTTTTGCAAAAACTAAAACTTTTTTAGTTTTACCAGTACCATGTGGTAAAACAATAGCTCCTCTAACCTGCTGATCTGCGTGTCTAGGATCTACTCCTAGTCTTATATGAAGTTCTATTGTCTCATCGAAATTCGCTTTTGCAGTTTCCTGTACTAGGTCTATCGCTTCATTTATATCGTATAATTTTTCTCTATCTACAACTTTAGCGCTGTCTTGATATTTTTTTCCTCTTTTTGGCATTTTTTACCTCCTTGTGGTGTTATCGGTTGTGGCCTCCCACATTTGCATATCTAATCCTCTACTACAATTCCCATACTTCTTGCTGTTCCAGCTACCATGCTCATAGCTGCTTCTATTGTATTTGCATTTAAATCAGGCATCTTAAGTTCTGCTATTTCTTTGACTTTATCTTTAGAAATATTTGCAACTTTCTTAGCTTGTGGTTCACCTGATGCTGTTTCGATACCTACAGCTTTCTTTAGCAATACTGCTACTGGAGGGGTTTTAGTAATAAATGAAAATGATCTATCTTGATAAACAGTCAAAACAACTGGTATCAACATACCTTCTTGGTCTTGAGTTTTTGCATTAAATTCTTTACAGAATCCCATGATGTTAACACCATGAGGTCCTAATGCTGTTCCTACAGGTGGAGCTGGTGTAGCTTTTCCTGCTGGTATTTGCAATTTTACTACTGCTATTACTTTTTTTCCCATATTTACACCTCCTATTGTTATTGTGGTTTTTCGGTTTTACCCTCCCACTATATGGTATCAAATTTATAAAAAGTTTAATTAAACTTTTTCTACTTGATCAAAGTCTAATTCTACTAAAGTTTCTCTTCCAAACATAGATATATATGCTTTTATCTTATGTTTTTCGTTATTTATATCATCAACAGAACCCATGAAGTTTTCAAATGGTCCATCAATTACTTTAACAGAATCACCTTTTTCTAAATCAATCTTAGGTCTTGCAACAGCAACACCTAAAGATTTAACTTCTCTATCTGATAAAGGTATTGGTTTAGTTCCTGGACCAACAAATCCAGTTACTCCCCTAGTGTTCCTCACCAAATACCAGGATTCATCAGTCATTATCATATGTACTATAACATATCCTGGGAATTTTTTCTTTTCTTTTACTGTTTTTTTACCATTTTTTGTTTCTATATATTCTTCTTTTGGTACTAAAACCTCAAAAACTATGTCCTGCATGCCTCGGTTTTCAACAAGTTTTTCTATATTTACTTTTACTTTGTTTTCATGACCTGAATATGTATGCACAACATACCACTTTGCACCTTCTGATTTTTGTTTCATAATAACGGGCTTAAGCCCTACCTCCTTTTATACAAATATACCAAGGAGACCTTTAAACATAAAATCTAATCCCCAAATTAAAACAGTCATTATAGCAACTACAACTAATACTACCACAGTCATATTTGCTAGTTCTTTTTTGGTAGGCCAGCTTACTTTTTTAAGTTCTGATTTAGCACCTTTAAAAAAGCTTAATAATTTATTTTCTTTTTTAACTTCTTTAGTATTGCTTTTTTTAGTAGCCATTATTTCACATCCTTAAAATATATTAATTATTTAGTTTCTTTATGAACTGTGTGTGTTTTGCAGTATCTGCAGTATTTTTTAAGTTCTATTCTTCCTGTATCGGTTTTTTTGTTCTTAGTAGTGTCATAATTTCTTTGCTTACATTCTGTACAAGCCAGTTTTACCTTAACTCTCATCGATTACACCTCCAAAAAATCTATCTATATGAACATTAAGCTCGTTTTCTTAGTTACCTTATATAAATTATCATAAATTAAAATACCTGTCAATAAAAAGAATTTTATTAACTTAAATTTGTTGGATTTAACTATTTTTTGAAAAGCTCAGGGTTTCCTGAGCTTTTAACTTTTATTGAAAATTACTCAATGATTTTTGCAACTACTCCTGCTCCTACTGTTCTTCCACCTTCTCTTATGGCAAATCTTAATCCTTCTTCCATTGCGATTGGTGTGATCAGTTCTACTGTAAATGTTGAATTGTCTCCAGGCATACACATTTCTATGCCTTCTTCTAATGCTACTGATCCTGTAACGTCTGTTGTTCTAAAGAAAAACTGTGGTCTGTATCCGTCAAAGAATGGTGTGTGTCTTCCACCTTCTTCTTTTGTTAGTACGTATACTTCACCTTTGAATTTCGTATGGGGTGTTATTGAACCCGGCTTTGCTAATACCTGTCCTCTTTCTACGTCGTCTCTTTGGATTCCTCTTAGTAATGCTCCGATGTTGTCTCCTGCTTGTGCATCGTCTAACATCTTTCTAAACATTTCTACTCCTGTACATACTGTTTGCTTTGGCTCGTCTTGTAGTCCTACTATTTCTAGTTTGTCCTGTACTCTTAGTATTCCTCTGTCAATTCTTCCTGTTGCTACTGTTCCTCTTCCTGTTATACTAAATACATCTTCTACTGGCATTAAGAAGGGCTTGTCTGTGTCTCTTTCTGGTGCTGGTATTTCTTCATCTACTGCATCCATTAATTCTAATATATTGTCTGCCCATTTTCCGTCTGGATCTTCTAATGCTTTTAGCGCTGATCCTACGATTATCTTTATATTGTCTCCGTCATATTCGTATTCATTTAATAGATCTCTTAGTTCCATTTCTACTAGTTCTATTAGTTCTTCGTCATCTACCATATCTGCTTTGTTTAAGAATACTACTATGTTTGGTACTCCTACCTGTCTTGCTAATAGAATATGCTCTCTTGTTTGCGGCATTGGTCCGTCTGCTGCTGATACTACTAGTATCGCTCCGTCCATCTGCGCTGCTCCTGTTATCATGTTCTTTACATAGTCAGCATGTCCAGGACAGTCTACGTGTGCGTAGTGTCTTTTTGCTGTTTCGTACTCTACGTGGGCTGTTGAGATTGTGATTCCTCTTTCTCTTTCTTCCGGTGCTTTGTCTATATTTTCAAATGATACTGATTCTCCTGTACCAAACTTTTTGTTCAATACTGTTGTTATCGCTGCTGTTAGTGTTGTCTTTCCGTGGTCTACGTGTCCTATTGTTCCTATGTTTACATGTGGCTTGTTTCTTTCAAATTTTTTCTTTGCCATCTCTTATTTTCCTCCTTAGGTTTTTATTTATTTGGAGCCCATGACCGGATTTGAACCGGTGACCTCTTGCTTACCATGCAAGTACTCTACCTCCTGAGCTACATGGGCAATATTAATAACGGTATAATTTTACTATCTAGTATATTCATTGTCAATAATAAATTAATCTCTTTTTTTTCTTAATTTATTTAATTTTTTTAAAGTTTCACTATTTATATCTATAATTTTTATAAAGTCATCGTCTTTTAACTTTTGATTTTTTCTTCTTATTTCAGATTTAGTATTTTTTACATCATAATATAATTCTCTCGATGATAATCTTATGCCGCCTCTAGATAGCACTATCTGTTGAAGTGTATTATCTGAAGTAGCAACAGTTACTCTATGCTTTCTACCAATTAGGTCCAGCTTTCTTTCAATATATGTATCTGCTGTTTCTCTTTCTTTTGTGTAAACTACTTCTAAGTTGCTAAATTTTTCCTTTTTTCTTATACTGTCTTTTACTTTATATGCATCAAAAACCAGTACTATTTCTATTTTCTTATAGGCTTGATATTCCGATAGTATTTCAATTAATTTTTCACGAGCTTCATCTATATTATTGTCTTTTATGTATTTTTTAAGATTAGGCCATGAATTCACTACATTATAACCATCTATAAAAAGTATTTCTTTAAGCTTAGGATTCATTTTCATTCCTCTTTTTCATTACTTCAAACATAATAATAGAAGCAGCATTTGAAGCATTCAAGGAATTTATTTTACCTTTCATTGGTATTTCAATAATTATATCGCAGTTTTCTCTAACTAGTCTGCTGATTCCTGTCCCTTCACTTCCAATTACTAAGGCAACAGCAGTACTGTAATTTTCATCATAATAGTATTTGTCTCCCTGCATATCTGCACCATATATCCAAAATCCTTTGTCTTTTAATTCCTGAATAGTTCTATTAATATTTGTAACTTGTATTATATTTACTAATTCTAATGCTCCTGCAGAAGTTTTTGCTACTGTTTCGTTTACTTTTGCGCTTCTATGTTTAGGTATTATAATCCCGTGAACTCCAGCACATTCAGCACTTCTTATTATTGATCCTAAGTTGTTAACATCGGTTATTTGATCCAAAATTATTAAGAAAGGTTTTTCACCACTTTTTTCTGCTAAATTTATGGCATCCTCAATTGAAGAATATTCAAAGTCTTTAGCTTCAACAACTACTCCTTGATGAATTCTGGTTTCAGAGATTCTATCAAGTTCACTGTCATCTACATAAGTTTTCTTAACATTATGTTTGTCTGCCAAAGTTTCTAATTCTATTCTATCTTTATGCTTTAAGTGCTTGCTCATATATATTTTAAATGCTTTATTATTTTTTATTGCTTCTTTTACAGGGTTTTTACCTGAAATAATTCTCATTATAATTTCATTCCTTTTCTATTGCTAATATTATATCAAACAGTTGAAATATTCTTCCCTTATTTTTTCTTAAATATAAGTATCCTATTAATGCTTCTAGACCAGTTGCATATTTGTAATCCATAAAATTTGTGTTTTTAGGAGGTGTCGATTTGCTATTTCTGCCTCTTCTCACTATATCTTTCTCTTCCTCATTTAAAACACTTTCTATTTCTTTCAAATACAAGGACTGCTTTTCAGCCTTTACAAAATCAACAGCTGATTTGTGCATTTTATTAATTGTTAATTCCTTATTAGTAATAAGATAAGTTCTTACTAATAGTTCATACACTGCATCACCTATATAGGCTAATTGTATTGGTGATAGCATTCTTGTATCTATTTTGTCATCTTCTCGTATCATACTTATCCTTCTTCATCTTATTTTTTTCCACTTCATTCCTTCTCTAGTATCTTCGACTTGTACACCTAAATCTAACAATTCATCTCTTAGGTGATCAGCTAATTTATAGTCCTTGTTTTGTCTCGCATCTTTTCTTTTTTCGATTAGTTTTTTAACATCTTCAGATAATTCATCATCTTCTTTATAAAGAATACCCAAAACCTCGGCTAATTTATTAAAAGAATCAAGAGTACTCTTTACAGTTTCTTTTGAAGTGAATTCATCGAATTCTGTGTTTATGAACTTTACCATATCGAACATAGCTGAAACTGCATCTGCTGTATTAATATCATCATCCATGGCTTCTTCAAATTGACCTTTATAATTTTTTATTTTATCAATTATTTCTTTATCTATTTCGCCTGATGAATTTTTTTCAATCATGTGTTCTAAAGCTCTTTTCCCGTTGTAAAGTCTCTCTAAGGATTTTTTTGCCTGTCCTATTGTTTCTCGACTGTAGTTAATTTGCTTTCTATAATGTCCAGACAATATAAAAAATCTAATTACTTCCAAATCATAAACTTCACTCACTTCTCTCACAGTAAAAAAGTTGTTAAGAGACTTACTCATTTTTTTGTCGTCAATATTAAGCATCCCATTGTGCATCCAAAATCTAGCAAAAGTTTTACCTGTAAGACTTTCACTTTGGGCTATTTCATTTTCATGATGTGGAAATTGAAGATCCTCTCCCCCGGCATGAATATCTATTGTATCTCCTAGGTATTTTCTCGACATTACTGAGCATTCTATATGCCAACCAGGTCTACCCTTGCCCCAAGGACTGGACCATGATGGTTCTCCGGGCTTTTCCTTTTTCCATAGGGCAAAATCCCCAGGATTCTTTTTCTCTTCGTTTACTCCTACTCTCGCTCCGGATATGAGATCGTTAAGATTCTTGTTGGATAACTTTCCGTAGCTTTTATCTTTTGAAATATCAAAGTATACATTGCCATTA
Organism: Bacillota bacterium; assembly: GCA_033549325.1. GTDB lineage: Bacteria > Bacillota > Clostridia > Tissierellales > Dethiosulfatibacteraceae > UBA8670. Next base: position 44,430 of record JAWSUU010000002.1, read on the forward strand.
ACATTATAAGCAAATCCTTTTTCTTCTAATTCCTGTATGAATTTTATTATTTCGCTAATGTTTTCTGTTGCTTTTGGATGTATCGTTTCTTCTTCGAGAATATTTAATCCTTTAGAGTCTTTTAGGAATTCTTTTATATAATTATCTGCAATTTCTTTAACAGTTGTATTTTGTTCCTGAGCTTTTTTTATCATTTTATCGTCTATATCGGTGAAGTTTACCACATATTTGACTTCATAACCCTTATAAAGAAAATATCTTCTCAATGTATCAAAAATAACCATAGGTCTGGCATTTCCAACGTGTATATAGTTGTAAACTGTAGGTCCACATACATACATTTTTACAATATTATCTTCTAAAGGTTTAAATTCTTCTTTTTGTCTTGCTAAGGAGTTATAGAGTTTCATAACTTCACATCCTTTATCTAGTATAATTTTCTAAGGTATACTTTAATCTATCTATCAAATTTTCTTTTCCTAATAATATAAATGTCTTACCCATATCCGGTCCATGAAGCTGCCCTGTTACAGCACCTCTTAAAGGCATATATAAATTTTTGCCTTTAGCACCAGTTTCTTTTTGTAGTTTTTTGAAAATTGTTTTCGTAAATTCATCGTCTACAACTTTAATATTTTGTAGTTCTTTAATAAATGCTTCTAAAAGTTCTTTAACTCCTTCTTGTTTTAATGTTTCTTTTACTTCTTCGTCAGCTTTAACTTCTATTCCCATAAACATTTCTACATGAGGAATTATTTCTTCTAGGTAATTTATCTTTTCTTTAACTAAATCAATTATATTAATAAGCCAATTTTTTCTGGCCTCATAATATTCTTTGTCTAATAAATCTGCTTTTAATACAAATGGTTTTACTAATTCGTATAGTTTTTCATTGTCATAATTTTTAATGTATTGAGAATTTACCCAATTTAATTTCTCAACATCAAAAACTCCTCCGGTTTTTGATACATTTTCAAAAGAAAACTCTTCTATTAATTCTTCCATTGAAAATATTTCGTTGTTCCCTTTTGGACTCCATCCTACCAAAGCAAGATAGTTTACTAGGGCTTCAGGTAAATATCCTTTATCTTTAAAATCTGACACAGAAACATCTCCCTGTCTTTTACTTAATTTCTTTTTGTCCTTATTTAGAACAGTCGGCAGATGTACAAATTCCGGTACTTCCCAATCAAAATAATTGTATAATATTACCTGTTTTGGTGTCGAGGTTAACCATTCCTCGCCTCTTATTATATGGCTTATTTTCATGAGGTGGTCATCTACTACGACTGCAAAATGATATGTTGGAAATCCATCAGATTTTATAAGTACTTGATCATCTATTTCTTTAGAATCAATAGATATATTTCCTCTTATTAAATCTTTGAATTCTATACTCTTATCTTCTGGTATTTTAAGTCTGATTACATACTCTTTACCTTCATTTATATTTCTATCTATTTCTTCTTGAGATAAACCTCGACAGTGTTTATCATACATCGGGGTTAGACCCTTTCTTTTTTGTTCTTCTCTAACTTTCTCAAGTCTTTCTTTAGAACAAAAACATCTGTAGGCTAGTCCTTTTTCTATTAGTATATCTATGTGTTCTTTATATAAATCTAATCTTTCAGATTGGATATAAGGTCCGTATTCACCTTTTTGAATTACTTCGCCATTTTCAATGAAAATACCTTCATCATGTTTAACTCCAGCCCATTCTAAGGACTTTATTAAATTTTCTAATGCTCCTTCTACTAATCTTGATCTATCTGTATCTTCTATTCTAAGTATATATTTTCCCTGTTTTCCTTTTGCGTATAAATAATCATATAAAGCAGTTCTTAAACTTCCTATATGTACGTATCCTGTCGGACTTGGTGCAAATCTAACTCTAGTATCCATTTCCTTCCTCCTGTAAATTTTATCATTTCATTATATAATAGCTTTTGAAATCTATCAAGGACGTATATTTAACAAATTGAAATAACTTGTAACATAGCCGACTTATTTTTAATTCTTTAATATGGTATAATTCAAATAAGGGGATGAAATTATGAAGAATTATAAATTCTTATATGGACCTGTCCCATCTAGAAGAATGTGATTATCCTTATAATAAAATAATGAATCCGAGGTGCTTATGAAAAAACAATTAATTTTTATACTTATTTTTATATTAATTTTTCAATTTAATATATTTGCTTTTGAACTAGGTAGGATAAATATTGAAGGTATAAACATTAATAGTAGCCCGAGTTTAAGTTCTTCAAAAGTCGAAACACTTTTTAAAAATGACTACGTTACTATTTTAGATTCATCTAATGAATTTTATAAAATCAAAGCTCCTTCGGGTAGAACCGGCTGGATAGATAGTTACTTCGTTAATGTTGATCCTCCTAAGTATTTTACTAATACTTGCGGAGCTAATGCAAACCTGCGTATGTCACCAACTACAAGTTCAAAAATTATTGGACAGATTAAAGATGGAGAAAAAATAAAATATATTGATACTTTTCATAGTTGGTATATTGTAGAATATGAAGGTATGGAGGCTTTTGTTGCCAGTTGGCTGGGACATATATCCTCTGATGGTAGTCATAATGTTCATTTTTTAGATGAAGTAATTAACATTAGAAGTTCCCCTTCATTAAATAGTGAAATAATAGACCAAGGTTATAAATATCAAAATTATAAATATCTCGGTGAAGAGTATGGTTGGTTTAAACTGGGATTAGAAAATGGAAGTTATGGTTATGCTGCTGGATGGTTAATGTCCTTAGATAATAATTTTTACATTGATAATATACTATCTTTTAAGACAACTACAGATAATCTAAGATTGCGATCAGGACCGTCATTGGAAGATGAAATAATTACTGTAATGAAAAAAGGAACTGAAGTAAGGGTGATTTCCGAAAAAAATAATTGGAATAAAATTGTTACATGGGATGGATATGTGGGATTTTCTCACAAAGATTTCTTGGAAGACACACTCCCTCTTACTGGCAAAAAAATTGTATTGAATCCAGGCCATGGTGGTAAAGATCCTGGTGCAATAAGTGCTACTGGAAAACAGGAAAAAGATATCAATTTAACTGTTGCATTTATGGTTAGAAATATTCTAAATGAACTCGGTGCAGAAGTAATTATGACAAGAGATAAAGATGTTTATGTTAATAGAGTAGAACGGGCTAAAATGGCTGATAGACTCGGTGCAGATATAATGTTTAGTATACATCACAATTCATTAAACAACTCAAATTATTTCGGTATGAGTACTTACTACGACACAAAAGGCAATAAAAACGGCAAAGAAAGCAGTAAATTAGCAGAATCTGTTTACGATAGTGTTGTAGGAATAAATAGTATCTATAGAGATGGCATATATGATAGAAATTTTGAAGTGCTCCGTACAACAAATGTTCCTGCTGCTTTAATTGAAATTGGTTTCATGTCAAACTCCTGGGAGGAAGAGAATATACATAATCATTCTTTTCAACAGGAAGTTAGTCGTCAGATTGCATTTGGTATATTAGACTATTTTAGGTCACATTAAAAAAGCTCAAGTGTTATGAATAACACTTGAGCTTTTTTATCAATCTACTATTTCTATATTTTCCAATTGATTTCTTAAGGATTTTTTTGCATTTTCTATATATTCTTTCCTTAAAAGTTCCTGCTCCTGTTTTTCTTCTTTAGTTAACCCTTCATCTTTAGATTTTTTTGATAAAAAATTAATCCTTTTTATTTTTTCATTACTTATCAAAGTATCACCTCTATTTTTTTAAATTCTTCAAACTATCTCTTTTTATCAATGTGAATGGGAGGTCTATCTTATTTTCAACTTCTTCCTCACCTTCTATTTCTTTAATTAAATTTCTTATGGCTACGGCTCCTATATCATAATATGGTTCACTTATTGTTGTAAGACTAGGTCTAATAATCTTGCTTTCTTTATAACCCCCATAACCCACTACAGATATATCTTCAGGAACTTTAATATCATTATCGAAAAGTGCATTCATTATTCCATAAGCAATATCATCATTAGTACAAACAACTGCTGTATAATCAAAATCCCTTCCTGATAATTTCTCTCCAAATTTATATCCGTCTTTATATTTTCTACCTTGAACTTCTATGATTTCGTATTTATCAATTTCATTATCATTAACTGCATCTTTAAATCCCTGTATTTTTTCCTTTTCGTAGGTGCTTTTCTCTACGTAATCTGATACATATAAAAGATTCTTATGACCGTTTTTCATGACATAGTTTGTCATTTCATACATAGCTGATTTAGAGTCAATTTTTACATATTTAAGAGATTCATCGATTAAATCTCTCGTGAAAAATATAGTAGGTTTATTCAATTCTTTAACGTTTTCTATTATTTCCTTATCATATTTGTAGCCAATTAAAATTAAACCTTCCGCCTGTTTTCTATCTAATAGTCTGAGATATTTCAGTTGAGCATCTTTATCATAATAACTGCTGCATAATAGTATGTCAAAATCGTACATTTTACCTACTTCTTCAACTCCCTTTACCATTTCAGCTACATATGAACTAGAAAGGTCATTAACTATAACTCCAATTAAATAAGATCTTCTAGTAACTAAACTCCTTGCTACATCATTCGGTCTGTATCCTGTCTCTTTTATAACTTCTAAGACTTTTTCCCTTACTTCTTTAGAAACAGGTTTGCTGTCGTTAATAACTCTTGATACAGTTGAAATAGATACTCCTGCTAATTTTGCAACATCTTTTATAGTAACCATAACTTCACCTCTTATATTTATTTTCCTGTTTTCCTCATAATTAATTATATACTTTATAGTTTATTTTGCAAGATATAATGTTATAATATAACATATAATTGCACTTAGAAAGGAGCTTCACGATGGGAGAAAAACAGTTATCATTATTTAAGTTAATAAAATTCAACAATAAAGCTGACACTGAAATGCCTGAAAATATTCATCTTGAAAAAAATCAATTATGGTGTCCTTACTGTTCAAATAAAGTAGTCTTTAAACGTGATAAAAGATTGGGGGTAAAGAAATGCCCAATCTGCAGTATAACTATACATGATTATTGGGTAAAAAAAGTAAATCATTTGGTATAATTATTTTAGTCTTTCTTCAATTATTTTAACTAAACTTAATGCACTTTCTTCGATTTTAACTTGATCTTCCCCTTCTATCATTACTCTTACTAAAGGCTCCGTCCCACTTGGTCTTATAAATACTCTTCCTTTTCCGACAAACTCATTCTCTATAATTTTTATTTGTTCAACTATAACCTCATCTTCTGTATACTTATGTTTATTATTTTCTTTTACTCTTGCATTTTTTAAAGTCTGAGGCAGCTTTTTTAATCCAGGTGCCAAATTAGAAGATTTGATACTTTTCTTCTTTAGAATTTCTGCCAATTTTAATCCTGTAAGCATTCCATCACCTGTAGTATTATAATCTAAAAGTATTACGTGCCCGGATTGTTCACCGCCAATGATATAATTGTTTTTTATCATTTCACCTAATACATTTCTATCTCCAACTGCAGTTTTTTCAATATTTATTTCCTTTTCCTTTAAATATAAATCTAGTCCCAAATTGCTCATTAAAGTAGCTACTAAGGTATTGTTTTTTAATTTATTTTCTTCTTTAAATTCTACTGCTAAAGAAGCCATTATTTTATCTCCATCAATTATTTTTCCTTTATCATCAACTGCTATTACTCTGTCGGCATCACCATCGAAAGATAATCCTATATCAGCCTTTGTTTCTTTAACTAGAGATATTATTTCCTGAGGACAGGTTGATCCACAATTCACATTAATATTTAACCCGTTGGGATAAGCATTAGTTACATATACTTCCGCTCCAAGTTGATTAAATATTTCAGGAGCTGCTTTGTATGCAGCACCGTTTCCACAGTCTAATGCTATTTTTAATCCCTCTAGATTTACGTCAGCTGAATTTTTAATATATTCAATATATTTATTAATTGCTTCTGGCATTTCTATTTTTCTACCTATTTTATCTTTTACAGGTCTACTATCTACTTTATCAATTATTAATTCAATCTCATCTTCTTCGTTAGGTTCCAATTTATACCCTTCGCTATTGAAAAACTTAATTCCATTGTATTCTACTGGATTATGGGAAGCCGATACTACTATACCACCATCAGCATCTAGTTCTCTTGTAAGGTATGCAACTCCTGGAGTGGGTATAGTTCCTACGCTTATTACATCTACACCTATTGAATTAAGCCCGGAAATTAGAGCTCCTTCTAACATATCTTTTGAAATTCTAGTATCTGAACCTAGTATTATCTTAGCTTTTCTTTTTTTTATATTTTTTGATAAATAATATCCACCTGCTCTACCTATTTTATATGCTAATTCTGAAGTTAAATCTTCGTTTGCAACTCCTCTAATTCCATCTGTACCAAAATATTTTCTCATATTAGTCTCCTTATTAGTTGTTTTTTAGATAAATGTTAATTGTTGTTCCATTATTTTCTTCACTTTTTATATTAATTTTACCTTTATGTTTATCTACTATCCATTTTGCAATACTTAAACCTAACCCCGAACCGCCTTCTTCTCTATTTCTACCTTTGTCTCCTCTATAAAATCTATCAAATACTTTATCTATTTCATCCTTAGATATACCAATTCCTGTATCTTTTACCATCAATTTTACATATCTTCTTTCTTTTTTAAGACTTATAGTGATGGAGCCATTTTTATTATTATATTTTATAGCATTATCAAGAATTATATTTATAAGCTGTCTAATTTTATTTTCATCAGCACATATTTCTAAATTCTCTTCTATTTTCTTTTCCACTACAATGTTTTTTTCTGATAATCTTTTCTCAAAATTATCAAGAGTTTTATTTAGTAATTTTGAAAAATTAAATTCTGTCGCATTTAATTTTATATCCACAGTATCATTTTTTGCAAGAAGTAATAGTTCTTCTATAAGATTATTGAGATTAGATATTTCTTCCTTAATATTTTCAAACCAAATTTCATTTTCCTTTATTTTAGATTCTTTATCATAGGTTGCTGCATCTAAATTTGTCTTTATAACAGTTAAAGGTGTTCTTAATTCGTGAGATGCGTCTGCCGTAAAAGCTCTTTGTTTCTCCCAAGATTCTTTTACAGGTTTTATATATCTCCCCGCAAGAAAAAAGCTAATAGCTGAAAGAATTAAAAGACCTATTAACCCTGAATATATTAGTATTTTAAATAAATTATTTAGAAGAATTTCCTGCATTTCTATACTTCTATAAACTTGTATGACACCTACCATAGTAAAGCTCTTAAAAAAAGAAGAATAAACTCTATAATTTATTCCATCTACAGAAATTGTATCATATATCTCTTCTTTGTTTTCCAACGCTTTAATAGCTTGAGCTTTCATATCGTTAATTAAAGTAATATCATCACTTTTTATATACTCTGTATTTAAGTCTTCATTATAAATAAAAAAATTTATTTTAATTCTACTATCAAATTTTTCATCTAAAGAAAATCTATTATTAAATGGAGGTTTGTAATAATAATCAGTTTCAAAATTTCCAGAAAAAACTACCTTATATGCACTTTCTTTTAACATGATATCAAGTGATTTATTGAATTCATGTTTTGCGAATTGATAAATCCCTGTTGATAATGCAATTAAAAGTATTAAAAGTATTAAAAGTGTAGAAAGTGTAATTTTAAATCTCAATTTTTTAAACATATTATTTTTCTCCTAATGAATATCCTATGCCTCTGACTGTTTTAATTTCTACTCTTGTAGACTTCAACTTCTTTCTAAGATGATGTATGTAAATTTCAATGTTATTCTCTGATACATCAGTTTCCAAGCCCCATAATCTATCAATTATTTGTTCTCTAGTAAAAACCTGTCCAGGTCTTTTTATTAGCATTTCCATTAGTTCCCCTTCTTTTTTTGTTAAATCAAAGATTCTATTGTTTGTTCTTAAGATAAAATTTTTCCCATCATAAATAACATCTTGATACTCCATTGTATCTCCAATGAACTCTTTGTCCTGTCTTCGGCTTAAAGATCTAATGCGAGCAAGAAGCTCTTCTATTGCAAAAGGTTTTATTAGATAATCATCGGCACCTAAATCTAAACCTTTAACTCTATCTTCTACTGCATCCTTTGCGGTAAGCATAAGTATCGGAGTGTTGTTTTTTCTTTTTCTAATATTCTTAAGTATTTCTAGACCACTAATTTTTGGAAGCATGATATCCAGTATTATTACATCATATATGTCTTTCTCGGCAAAAATCAAACCTTCTTCGCCATCTTCTGCCACATCTATATTAATATTGTTTTTTTCAAACAAAAATTTTAATGCCCCTATTAATTTTTTCTCATCTTCTACCAATAAAACTTTCATATTAACTCCACCACAATATAATTATATAATAATAATCTTAAAATTTTCTTAAACCACTTGTTGAATAATTTTACTCACTTCATTATAATTGTTTTCTAATAAGAAATTTTCACCTAAGGAATTTAGCTTGGGCATAAATTCTATTTTCCCATCTACCCTTACTTTTAAGATTTCTTCGATTTCATTAGTCGTTAGAAGATTACCTCTTTTCTCCTCCTTCTCGATGGTTTTATTAATAACAAGTTTTATATCTTTAACATCACTACTTATTATATTTAGAGAGGAAAAGATACATTTAATATTTTCAATTTTATTATATGTTAGCATTAAAACCAGATCAATTATCTCATAGGAAGCAGTTTTTATATCATCAGCTACTGTAGTACCATCTATAACTATATAATCATAAATTCCATTACTTTCCATAAATATTTTTTTTAAATGTCCCAAGTCAAGTTGCCTATACTTATCCTTCATTCTAGGAGCAGGTAAAAAATCAAAATTAAAATCTTCTTTCTCTATATTGATAACTGCTTGTTCTAAGCTGCATGTATCTTTGATTAAATCAACCACATCATATATCACCATATCTTTTACATTTAAATAATATGAACTGTCTTTTTCACTATTTGAAAGATCAACTAATAATACCTTTCTATCCTTTGAAAGTTCTTTAGCTGCTATTAAGGAAAATACAGTTTTCCCCTGTTTTTCTTCACATGATGTGAGCATAATAAATTTACTCATAATTATTCCTCCTCTTCCGGTTCAAGTTTAAAATATTCTCCTATTATTTCTCTTACCAAAGGTGATGGATATCTTCCAGAACCACCTTGGAATATAACCGATGCTATTGCAATTTTAGGATTTTCAGCAGGAGCAAAAGCTACATACCATCCAAAATCATTAAAGCCCGTTCCTGTCTCCGGATTTACTCCATCTTTTTCAGCTGTACCGGTTTTTGCTGCTACTGTAATTGGAAAATCTCTATATATTCTGCTATCTTCCGCTACTAACATCATCCCTTTTGTAATATCATCCATATATTCATAGTCATCTATATTAATTCTTTCCTCTTCTCTAACTGGTTGATATAAAATTTCTCTTTCTGTGTAATCTGTTCCTTTTTTTATTATACTTAGATTTTTTCTGTAGCCTCCATTAGCTAAAGCAGCTGTATATCTTGCCATTTGTAAAGGTGTGTATGAATTATCTCCCTGACCTATACTAATATTCATTGTATCTCCGTAATTCCATATAGCAGAATTTAAGTAAGTATATTTTATTATATCTGTTATTGGAATGCCGTAGTTATTTGTTCTATCTGGATTGATTCCTAAAAGTTCTAAACCATCATAAACTTCCCTTCTTGTAAGTGGTTCATCCGTACTAATCCAAGAAACTATCTCATTAATTAATTGTTCTTTTTCATCACTATTAAAAGTAATATCATCCTTATAAAATTTATCTATATTTTCAGTTAAATATATCTTCAAGTAATATCTTGCATTTTCGGCTTTTGTATCCGGATTAGGTAATCCTCCAGAAGCTTCATAAGGCAGATCAATTTCTATGCCCGTTTTTTCTCCTAGACCTAATTCTTTAGCCATAGCAAGTATATCCTCTAATGTAACTCTTTGCGATACCCTTTGTTTAGTAACTGGATTCTCTCCTAATACTAAAGTATAAAAATAATAGTTACAGGAGTCTCTTATAGCTTCATACATATTTTCATATCCATGCTGTCCTTTGTACATGTTCCAGATCCAGCATCCAAATTGTTGATTTCCTATTTCCATAAATCCTGCACCATATATTTCTTCATAAGGAGATATTCCTTTTTGGAGAGCCGCTAATGAAGTAACCATTTTGAAAGTCGATCCCGGTTGTATTTCAGTAAGCATTGATATATTATACAAAGGTTTTGGTGCTAAAGGATTCTCCGATTCATTCATCAAACCTTCCCAGTTTTCTGATGTAATTCCTGTTGAAAATAGATTAGGATCGTAAGATGGATAATTCACCATTGAAATTATTTCTCCGGTTTCTACATCTACTACTACTAATGCTCCTGAATTCGCCTGGTCGTAGCTATCTTCGAAATCAAAATCTCCCCATTTACTTTCAAAAGTACCTCCTTTTTGGATTTCTTCCAATCCATATTTGAAAATCACTTCTGCTTTTTGCTGAAGTTCTATATCCAAGGTTAGATGTAAATTTCCCCCGGGTACTGGTTCTTTAACATCTGTAACCTTAATTCTATTTCCATAAGCATCAACTTCTAATGTCTGGGAACCTTTTTTGCCGCTTAATAAGTCTTCAAATTTTTCTTCTATACCAGTTTTTCCTATTAAATCATCTCTGCTGTAATTATTTTCTTCTATATATTTTTCAATTTCATAGTCTTGAGAAATCTTGCCCATATATCCCATTATATGAGCTGCTGACTCTCTAAAAGGATAATATCTAACGGATTCAGTTATTACATCTACCCCATTTAGCTTCTCAGAATTTTCAGAAATCAATGCTACTGTTTTTTCTGAAGCATCATAACATATATCAATAGGATAATATGCTCTGTATCCCTGATCTAGATATCTTTCTCTTAATACAAAAATATATCGTGCTTCATAGTTGCTTATGCTATCATCTAAACCGGCTTTGTCTCTTAATGAATAGAAGATTTCTTTTGGTTTACTATCTACTCTACCTGGGTCTAAGTTAGCTTCTACCCAATTATTTTTTTGAAGTATAGCAGTATATTCCCAGCTGGATACTGAAATTTCTGGATTTATATATTTTAACAATTCAGTTTGTGCATAGTATTTAACATCATCACTGGTTATTACATTGTAATCCAAGTTTTCTTTTTCAGCTAATTCTAAAACAATATCAAAAGCTGTAGTTTCCTCAGGTAGATTGTTTTGAGCTAAAAACTTCATCTTTTCCTCTTCATTTAAATAATTAAAATAAAGCCTGCCATCATCCTCTACATAATCAATTGGTAAATCCGGGTATATTTCTTTTATCTCTTCATATAGTAGTACTCCTGGTAAAATATTGCTATCTTCTTCACTGTATATGCTTCTAAATAAATCTCTTGTTGAATATTTTCTTACCAATGCTATAAAATCATCTTTTGCTTCAGAATCCATAGTTATAACATTTGGTACTTCTTTAACCAGTTTATTCTTAAGCTGGTTGTATTCTTCATCATAAACAAAAGAAAAATTATTAATTTCTATATTTTCAATATAATTTCTTGAATCAAGAAATCTATAAATAAATCTCCTCCCTTCAGAATTTCCTAACAATCTTCTTAAGTATTTACCATCTCGATGAAATAATTCTACTAAGAGTTCTTTTTCTGTAAGGTCTTTTCCTATATCATTTTCCTCTAACCAGGAAGTGTAACCTTTTTCATAGATCAATTGTCCTTCATTATAAGATAGAGGAATATC
>JAWSUU010000003.1:0-42258 GCA_033549325.1 Bacillota bacterium
TGTTTTCTTCATCTAAAGTTTCAGAGTGACATAAAATTAACTCAAAGAGACTCTCATCTTTTTGTTTTGTCACACAGAGCCACTGGCGAAGTGTCTTGCTTTTGTATTATGAAGAATAGAATATAAAAAACTATCTCATGGGATAATATTAATTGAGATAGTTTTTTGTTATTATGTTATAGTATGAAGACGAATCTATTTAGGGGATGAATATATGTCAAAGATTACAAAAATTATTCCAAGGGATGATTTAAGTTTAGAAATTGAATTAGATAATACTAATACAATTATCTATAGTATGAACAAGAGATTGGATACAATAAGATTTTCAAAACTAAAGGATGTTGAAACATTTAAAACCTTTGAAGTTGAAAATGATAGAGTTATTGTTTGGGATAATCTTTGTATGATAACAATTGATGAGATACTGGATGATTTGGGAAGATAAAACAATTATAAGGAGTGGCAAAATGAAAAAAATATTAAGTTTGGGTTTAGTTATAATAATTTTGACTACTGTTACAACAGGGAGCAATGTTTACGGTGATCATTTTGTAGACGCAGACACAACATTAAAAGTTCAGTTGATTAATGAGAATATTTATGATGATTGGAATAAGGTCGTTTTAAAAGGACATGAAGATTCTGACAAATTAGTAACCGATGGAGGTATAACTAGTTTTTCAATGTCTCCTTCTGCTATTAATGACATAAATCATCATATTTTAAAGGGAGACTCTATATATTTTAGATTAAAGCTAGATTATAGAAAAATAGATGATGGTTATCTTGCTTTCAATTTTAAAATAAATGACTCAAGTAGATTCGAAAGTGCTGGATACAGTGATGATTCAAATGACGGATTAGAATATTTTCCAGGAAGTACCAATACTACAGTTGCTGGTATATATATAGATCACACTACTACAGATGGTAAGGTACAAAACAATGAAAGTTTCACCGCCAGCCAAGTAGCAGGTTTTGAAGTTCAAAATACTAATATTAGTACTCTAGAAGTTGATTTTACGGCCAGAGGTGGTGGTAATGATGATTGGGAAATTAAATATTTAGAACTTCAGTATAGAATACTTGATGTAACATCCCCAGAAATTACAAGTGATAAGACATACAATCCTGACACACTTACATATAATCTTTCAACAAATGAACCTATAGTTGAATATTCAATAAATAATGGTAATAATTGGGTAGTTCTTGATAATCCAAATACATCTACTACTATTACTCTTATTAAAGGATTAAATGAAATAAAAGTTAAAGATCAAGCAGGAAATATTTCAAATTTACTTTCTTTTTATGCAAATACTATAGAAATAATAAATACATTTGATGCATATAGTAAGATTTATGATGGTACGGATAATGTTGATATTTATAATGACAGCACTACCATTGCGGGGATACATACTGGACATGATGTTTCTTTAAATAAATCCTTTAGTTTTTCAGATGCAGACATTGGTGATAATAAAGTAGTTAGTCTCAATAATTCAATCTTAACGGGTGTTGATGCAGATAGATATTTTTTAAGATTGGATAATGCTCCTAAAACTATTGCTGGTATATACGATAATATATCTTGGGATTTTGAAAGCGATTTTTCAAACAGTCAAAATAATCCGACCTATAATTATACTAGTATAGGAAGTACGGGAACTGCCTTACTAGGGCAATATGAAGGAAGGGATAGTGTAAAATTTGAAAGAGAAAATGAACAGTATTTAATAACAAACAACGAAAACAATTTAATTCCAGCGGGAAGTGATTTTACATATTCAGTTTGGTATTATGTAGATGAAGCTATTAAAACTATTAAAAATAATGAAGATCCATCAGAAAGGTACTTTGTTATAGAATCCAGTGGTAGTAATTACCCTATATCTTACGGTCTTAAGTATGATGGCAACACATTAAAAGGAGAAGTATTTACTAACAACGAAGCTGATCCAAATAGTTTCTTTTTAGATAATTCATCTGGAAGTTACGGAGCTGATACTGATAGATGGTATAACATTACAGTAACTTATGATAGTGCTACAAATATTCATACTGCGTACTTAAACGGAGTAGAATCGAGTACCATGGAAGTGCCTGTAGTTAAAAATATAGAAAAATTAATACTTGGTTCATATAGAGGTAAAAATGATAGATTTTGGGATGGATATATAGATAATCTATCAATATGGGGAAGAGTGTTAGAACAGAGTGAAATTGACGATTTACAGGACTATAATATGTACACTATAAGCTTCGACGGCAATGGTAGCACCTCTGGAAATTCACCTTCAGACGAGCTATACGAATATGGTACAACCTTTAATATTCCAACTGATTCAGAATTATCAAGAGATGGGTATGTTTTCACGGGATGGAACACTAAAGCAGACGGCAGCGGAACTGATTATCAAGCTGGTGATTCCATTTTTATTAACAACAATTTAACTTTGTATGCTCAGTGGGACTTTATAGGAGAATTTAAAGTATCAGATTACGGTACAGGACAAGATACTACCTACAGATGGTACAGAGGATATTTATTCCAAGTAAATCAAGAAACTGTAGTAACTTCACTTATAGGTGGAGGTAATGGAGGAGTTTTTGCTGGGACTATTTATTCAGTCGATGGTTTTACTGTAAATACAGATGAGAGTATAAGCGGTAATATAAATCCTACTGGAGTATTACGAAGTGTAGAATTTTCAGGAGAAAATCCTAATCAACTAGTTAAGTTAGATTCAGAGTTAACTTTGCAACCTGATATATACTATTTAATAGCTTCAGGTAGAAAATCTTGGGAGGGTTTAAGTGATAAAGAAGATCCTAATTACGGCTACGGTTATGTAGTAAAAAATATAGATGTTAATGATTTAGAGTCAGAAAGTACTATTATAAATACATGGTTACCTAAAAATACTGGAACATCAAATACTGCGATTCAGTATAAATATTTTGATGTTGACCCTGCAAGCATTTTAAATAAAACCCATACAATTACTGAAGACCTTCCTATGTTAGGTTTTCAATACATAACCAATGTAAATCTTCCAGAAGTAGAAACTAATTCGCCTGATGTAACCACAACCAATGCTGTATTAATGGGAAAATTAACCAGTACAGGTGGTGGAGATACGGGAGTATACTTTGAAATAGGAACCTCAGCGGATTTATCAATAGATGTTTCTTTATATAAAGTGAGTTCTTTGACATCATCATCAAATTTTAGCTATACATTTAACTCTTTAACTGAAGATAAATACTATTATAGAGCTGTTGCTGTGAACGAAGCAGGAAGATCAGAAGGAGATATGAAGTCTTTTTATAAACCTTATAATATCACGTATAATTTAGATGGCGGTACTAATAGCAATGTAAATCCTAGCACATATAATATTGATGATAATATTTCCTTTCAAGAGCCTACTAAGGAAGGATATACATTTCTAGGATGGTACGACTCTGAAGTTGGTGGAAATATGGTTGAGAGTATAAGCAAAGGAAGTTCAGGAGATTTATATTTATATGCTCATTGGACAACTAATACATACAGTATAATATACAATACAAATGGAGGTAGTTCAATACCTTCAGAAACAGTATCATATGGTGATAATCTTATAGATTACCAACTATCTACTAATACAAATAAAGCTGGATATACCTTCCAAAGCTGGACTCCATCTTTACCGGAAACTATGCCAGCAGAAGATATTACTGTAAATGCACAGTGGCTTGCTAACGAAGATACAAATTACAAAGTAGAACATTATCAGCAAAATTTAAATGATGATGGGTATACTTTATTTGATACTGAAAACTTTACTGGTACTACAAATACAGATGCTACGGCTGCAGCTATTGCATACACAGGGTTCAATGAAAACACTGCTTATTCAAATAGAGTAGAATCGGATATTATAGAAGGTGATGGCTCAACAGTACTGAGACTATATTACGATAGAGAAGAGTATACTGTAACCTTCGAAGATTATAATGATAGAATTTTGAGTACTCAACAAATTAAATATGAAGATAATGCAATTGAACCTACAGACTTTGGAAGAACAGGATATACTTTCACTGGATGGGATATAGATTTTAGTAATGTAACGGAGGATTTAACTACAACAGCACAATATAGTATAAACCAATATACAATAAAATTCGATACAGGTGGTGGAAGTACTGTTGAAGATATAACTCAAGATTATGATACTGCTATAACACCACCAGAGGAACCAGCGAAAGCAGGATATAGCTTTGGAGGATGGTCTCCATCTATGCCGACTACTATGCCATCGGAAGATATGACTTTATTAGCTGCTTGGATTCCAGAGGGAGAAACAAAATACACAGTAGAACATTACCATCAAAATGTAAATGATGATGAATATACCTTAACTGATACAAATATATTAAGTGGTGAAACCGATTCAGTAGCTACAACTGGAGCAATAAGCTATGAAGGATTCTTCTATGATGAGGATAATAGTTTAAACATTACTGAAGGTAGTATAAAAGGAGACGGTACTTTAGTACTTAAGCTATACTACAATAGAGAAGAATACACAGTAACATTTTTAAGCCATGATGATGAAGTATTAAAAACAGAAGAAGTCAGATATCAAGGAAGTGCAAATCCACCAGCTAGACCAGCAAGAAGCGGTTATGATTTTAGAAAGTGGAGTGAAGATTACACTTATATAACAGAAGATTTAATTACAAAAGCTAGATATACAAAAGAAGAGCCTGAACCTATAGTTCAGGAAATAATAATTAATGTAAATGGAGAAGAAGAAATATTAGGAACAGAAACTTCCTTAGAAGTAGATGGAGAGATGACAGTAACTTACGAAGTAGAAGAGGATACTGTTGAAAAAATAGTTAAATCTATAGAAGGAAATGAAGAAAAGATATTAGAAATACCTATAAAAACAATAAATCCAGACAGAGTAACCAGCAAACTAACAGGAGACATAGTTAAAAGATTAGAAGATGAAAAATTTAATATAAATATTAAAACAGATTCTACTGAATATGAACTACCAGCAGAAGAAATAACTATAACAAAAGTATCAAAACAGCTGGGAGTAGAAGAAAACTCATTAGAAAAAATAGAAGTAAGTATAGAAATAAACAAGGCTTCGTCTTCAGAAGAAAGACAGGCAGTATTAAGAGGAAGAGAAGAAGGATACAGAGTACTAACAACTCCAATAGAATTTACTGTAAAAGCAAAGACTACCTCTAATACAGGAGAAGAAAAAGAAGTAGAAATAAAAGAATTTAAAAAATATGTAAAAAGAATACTACTTATACCGGAAGATATAGATCCTAAAAATATAACTACAGCTGTTTTAATAGAAAAAAACGGAAATGTGACTCACATACCTACGGAAGTTTACGAGTTAGAAGGTAAATGGTATGCAAAAATAAACTCTTTGACAAACTCACAGTATACATTGATAAATAATGAAAAAGAAGTAAAAGGTGTTGAAAATCACTGGGCAAAAGAAGCAGTAGAAGATTTAGCATCAAGAAAAGTAATAGAAGACACTGAATACTTTCTTCCAGATGCCAGTATTACTAGAGGAAAATTTGCAGAGTACATAACAAAAGCCCTGGGAATACATAGAGAAGAAGTTGAAATTTTAGAGAAATTTATAGATGTAAAAGATAATGATGAAATATCAACTGCCGTATATACAGCATCAAAGTACGGAATAATAAATGGCTATCCAGATGGAAGCTTCAAACCAGAAGACAAAATAACAAGAGAAGAAGCAATGGTTATGTATGCAAGAGCTATGGAAATATTAGAACTTAACAGGATAGAAGAAAATAAGATTGAAAACTATAAGGACAAGGAAGCAATATCAGATTGGGCTTTTAATGAAGTTAAAAGTACAATAGAAGCAGGAGTATTTATTGGAAAGACATCAGAAGATATTGAACCAAAAAGTAGTTTAACCTATGGAGAAGCAGCTACAGCAGTTAGAAATTTACTTGTAGAAGCTGGACTAATTAACGAGTAGAATATTTGCAATTGCAAAGAGGAACCTTAATGAGAACCTTACCATTTGGTAAGGTTCTCTTTTTTTACATAAAACCTTGATATAATTATTTAAAATATAATAAAAAATCTGTATATAAACAGAATAGAAAAAGCTAGGAGAGGTGGAAGAAATTGAAAAATAAAAAATTTTTAAGTTTGATTTTGGTTTTAGTTTTATTATTGACCTTAGTGATTCAGGCATATGGAGTATCATTTACTGATGTAGAAACTCACTGGGCACAAGATAATATTAATAAGTGGGTTGACAATGGATTTATTAAAGGATATCCTGATGGGACTTTTAAACCTAATGGAAATGTAACAGGAGTAGAATTTGGCCTACTCATTGAAAGAAAACTAGGAGTATCCGTAGTATTAGGAGATGAAGAACTTACAAGGTTAGATGTGGCATTAGTATCTTATGAAATTCTTAAATCCTTAGGTTATGATATAGATTCAGATGATTTATCTGAAGAAGAAAAAATAGATCTAATTAAAGATTTAAGTATATTAACTGGTTATAAAGATGGTACTTTAAGATTGGAAAATAAAGTATCTAGAGC
Organism: Bacillota bacterium; assembly: GCA_033549325.1. Taxonomy (GTDB): domain Bacteria; phylum Bacillota; class Clostridia; order Tissierellales; family Dethiosulfatibacteraceae; genus UBA8670. The sequence continues at coordinate 6,634 of JAWSUU010000003.1, forward strand.
GGAATCTTTAGTAATTATAGACAGGATAGAGGATTATCACAAAAAAAACGAAGATAAGAATAATCAAGCAAAGCTTTTTTCCGAAAAGTATAAAATTGAAGATTTTTTTATAAGAGAGATACCTTTTTCTACTACCCTAGAAGAATTTAAAGGAAACATTTACGTGTCAGAAGGTGCTACATATGAAATATATAAGTTCAATGAAGAAACTTCAGCTACAAGAGTAACCAACGGATATAAGGTGATAGTAACTTCGGAGGATGAAAGCATTACTAATATATATATGATTGATAAAGAATCTAACCCGGTTCGACCTGACCCGATTCCAATTTCTTCTGAAGAAAGCGAGGATGAGGAAAGCAGTAATGACAATAGTGGAAATGAAGAAAGCGGGGATGAAGAAGGAAGCAACGAGGATAATGAAAGTGGTGAAGGCGAAGGAGATAACACGGGTATAACTAATGATAAAGAGTTGGTAAATGGAGATGGTAGTATAGAAGCTCCATATCAAATTACAAACTGGTATCACCTTAATGAAGTAAGAAATTATTTAGATTCTAATTTTATACTCATGGCTGATTTAGATGAAAATGCTCCGGGATATAATGAATTGGCAGAAAATACAGCAGATGAAGGGAGAGGATGGAGCCCAATAGGGAGATATTCCCAAGAATATAAAGGAATATTTGATGGAAATGATAAGACCATCAGTAGTGTTTATATAAATAGATCTTATGATTATTTAGGATTGTTTGGAATTACTGATTCAGCAACCATTAAAGATTTAACTTTAACTAACTTTTCTATAAGTGGAAACAGCTACGTTGGAAGTTTAGTAGGTCAAAGTTTTAACACGACTATTAAAAACATTGAAGTTTCAGGAGAAGTATCTGGAACATATAGATATGCTGGAGGATTGATTGGAGAATTGTATAACGGAGTAGTAGAGAATATTGAAGCATCGACAACAGTAAGTGGACTACAGTATACAGGAGGATTAATTGGCCTTAGCAAAACAAACTCAACTATACTAAATTCTAATGGAGAAGTATCAGTAAAAGGGATTATGTACACAGGAGGATTAATAGGTTCTCATGGGGATGGAATAGTAGAAAATTCTAATGCATTAGGTACTGTAGAAGTGCTTGAGAAAGATGGTTATTTAGCACGTGATGCTGGGGGATTAATAGGTAAATTTAATGGTACTATTAAAAATAGTTATGCAAATGTAAATATATTGGGAAAAGGAGAGAATTCTATAGGAGGATTCTTAGGATACAGTTATAACAGTACAATAACAGGATGTTATGCAACTGGCAGTGTAACAAGTAGCCAGTCTAAAAGTAACAGTATAGGTGGATTGATTGGAACTTCATACAGTAATGATATAATAGAATCCTACGCAATTGGAGAAGTAACAGGAAACAATAATGTAGGAGGATTAGTAGGATATAATTCAGGAAATAATAACGAAAATGGAAGTATAATTAATAGTTATGCAACAGGAAATGTAAATGGTAGAATTAATGAAGCCAACGTAGGAGGTTTAGTAGGATCTAATGACGAATTTGGATTTATATCTGACAGTTTTTCAGCTGGTAATGTAATTGGAGATGGTAATGTAGGTGGATTAATAGGAAGCAATAATGGTGAAATAACAAAAAGTTACTCCGAAGGAAGTGTGACTGCGGATAGTAATGTAGGAGGACTAGTAGGATATAGTTATGGATTAATAACAGAAAGTTATGCTATAGGAAGTGTAAATGCAGATAATAGTGTAGGTGGGCTAGTAGGAAGGAATTCTGGAGATATAATTAATAGTTATTCAATTGGAAATATAACAGGGGATAATTCATTAGGTGGATTAACAGGACGCAGTGACGGAAATATAGAAAAGAGTTATTCAGAAGGTGATGTAACAGGAAATGAAAGCGTAGGTGGATTGACTGGAACACAAAGCGGTGGGAATATAATTGACAGCTACTCATTAGGTAATGTTACAAGCAATTATACTGCTGGAGGAATTGCCGGCTTCCAAAGTGATGGGAATATAAAAAATACCTATGCGGTGGGTACAGTAGTAAGTGGTGGTTACTTCGGAAGTTTAGTAGGATATCAAGTAAGTAGTAGTTATTTGTATGATTCATTTGGATTATCGAAGGATAGTATTAATACCATTGGAGGTCAAAATGGTACAGTTTTAGGAAGAGTAATCACTGCAAGTGAGTTAGAAATGATGAAGGAAGAATTATATACATCAGATACTTTTATAGATGGGGTTCCTCTTGACTCTCCTTGGGATTTTACAAACATCTGGGCTATAGACGAAGATGTTAGTTTCCCTTATTTGTTAGAAAATCATCAATAGCAAACAATTATAAAATTACTATTAAACTTAAGAGTCTTTAAAAAGCTCAGCACGACTTTTGTCATTTTGAGGAATTAGCAAGATGCTTAAGATTTTTCCAAATATTCATCATGATAACTTGGAGTCATTATGATGAAGGAAGAGTCTTAAGCCTTCTTAAATATATAAGAAATAGATTGATAATTAATACATATTCTAATAGAATTATAATGATAATTAGAAATGGACAAGATTTTTATGGGGGAAGCTATGAAAATAAAAGTAATGGTTGTTGAGGACAATCAATCTTTAAATAAAAGTATAATTAATATGTTGAAGAAAGAGAAATATGAAGCTTATGGAGCTTTAGATATCGAGTCTGCTGAAGATACTTTTCTTAAGGAAAAACCACACATTATATTATTAGATATAATGCTTCCCCATGGATATGGATATGAACTCATAAAGTTTTTCAGAAGGCATAACGACTGTCGTATTATTATGCTTACAGCTTTAAGTGATCACAAAAGTAAAAGCTTATGCTATGAAGAAGGTGCTGATGATTATATTACGAAGCCTTTCGACCTTTATGAACTTTTGTATAAACTTAATGCTGTTAAAAGAAGAATTTTTCAGAATTTAAAAGAAATCTCAGTGGGGGATATCAATTTTAGTTTAGATACACATAAACTTACCTGCAGAGACAAATCTATAGTTATTCAACCCAGCCAGATTAGATTACTTAAACTATTATATGATAGATATTTGGAAAATAGCTATGTAGATAAGGATGAGATTTTTGAAGATACATGTGATGAAATAAATGAAAGAGGCAGAATACAAACTTTAGTGGCAAGACTTAGAAAAAATTTATTATACGTGGAATCTAAAAGTATTAATTTAGAAACAATTTACGGAAAAGGATACCGATTTAATGTTGAAGAGTAAAAATCCAAAAATAAAATTTATTAAAAGTGAATATTTTAAGAAGATAATTTGGATACTTACAATTATGGTTTTTTTAAGAATTGTTTTGGTAATAGGTCTAAATACAATCAATATTCAAAGCAGTTCATATATTCAAGCAGATAATGGGGAGATTTTTGTAGAAGAAAATTTGGATGATGATTTGCATACAGTTGTCGGTATTGTGAAAAATTCAGAAGATAAAAATTTATACGTAAATTCTAACAGTGATAAAGAACTCAGCATATTTATAGCAAATTTAAATTTTTTACATGAAATATATATTAATGATAATCTTGTAAGTCAAAATATAAATAGTGAAAGTCCACATTATGATGAAAATTATGCTTACAAGGTTTTGAAAATAAACATAGACGATTATATAGATAACAAATCTAAAATAAGTGTTTCAGGAGCTAATTCAGCTAATTCTAGTTTTTATATAGCAAATAATAATATAGTTAATAATATTGTAGAAATAATAACTATTGTCCATATACTTCTTTTAACTTTTTTATTAATAGGTACAATAGTCAGTTTAGTTTACTATATAAAAAATAAGAAGGAATACTATTTTCTGATGGTATTTTTTATAGGAATAACTTCAATGATCAAGGCAGTTTCATTAGGTAATATTTCTACTGTTGTTGATTTTGTAGGCATAACAGCCCGTAATTTCACCTTAATTGATAATGGAACAAGTTTATTCAATACAATCCTACCTCTTTTTATTATGTATTATCTATTCGATTTTAAAATTAAATCTAAATATGTGGTCATAAGTCTATTAATCTTTTTTTCTCTTTTATCTTACACAATATTTAACGGGAAAGATTTGAATTATTTCGCTTTTACAATTTTTATAATATTTTTACTCAATCAGTTGATTATGATTTATGGGTATATAAAAGATAAATCCTATAGTAAACAAATTATGATAATAAATGTAATTTACTCATCTACTGCAGTATATTATTATTTTATGGTACTTAGAGGTATTTATCCTCACGGTAGCTTCGTATTTTACATAAATCCTGCTTACTTAGGAGTAGTTTTATATATGAGTGGTTTTTTACTTGTAATCCTTAGAAGGCATTTAGATGAAATAAAGCAGTTAGAAAAAAATAAAAAAGATCTTGAAAGAATACTTTTATTAAGGGGTATAAGCCATGATTTAAAGCTGCCTATATCGGTTATTATGATAAACAATCAGATGATAGAAAAATATAATTTAACTCAAGAAGATGCAAAAGAATGTGCGGAAACAAGTTTAGAAGCTGCACGAGAACTTGAAAAAATGACTGAAAACATAAATTGCTATTTAAACCTAAAACAAATAGATGATGAAGGTTATACAACTAGTGTGAAGAGATCCTTTGAGAAAATAAAAAACTTTTTTGATTTTTACAATAGTTATAAAAACTATAAATTTACAGTAGAGACTGATGAAAAAGACTGCGAAATAGATATTAATCCTACTTATTTTAATAGAATGCTCTATAATCTACTTGATAATTCATTTAAATACAACAGCGGCAATATCAATGTTAATATTAGCTACCGGATTGAAGACAAGCTTACTATAGTAGTCGAAGATAACGGAATAGGCATGGATAAAGACAACTTAAAAAAAGTGTTCGAACCCTTTTATCGAGAAGATCCAAACAGAACAAAAGAAGGATTAGGCTTGGGACTAAGTGTTGTTAGAGAAGTTTTAGATAGCATAAATGGAGAAATAAAAATTGAAAGTAAAAAGAAAATTGGTACGAAAATAACTATTGAATTATCTTGTGTTTTTTGACATATATACCTCAAGGGAGTATACTAAATGATATACACTATCAATCGATTTGACTCCAAAACATATTTCTATGGAGGTAGATAAATATGAATAAAGGATATTATAAAGTTAAAAAACCAGAAAATGAAAGAATAATAGACTTTTGCAACGAAAAAGAAGAAGCAGAAAAACTAAAAAAAGCTATAGAAGAAATAAAAAGTAAAAAAATTGAAATCCCACTTATAATAGGTGGAAAAGAAATAAAAACAAATCATAAAGAAAAATCAATAATACCCCACGATAAGGATCATGTGTTGGCAGAATATTATGTAGCCGGGGAGGACGAACTTAAATTAGCTATAATAGAATCCCTTAAAGCAAAGAAAAAATGGGAGAAAATGTCTTTTGAGCATAGAGCCTCAATATTTTTGAAAGCTGCTAATTTACTGTCAAATAAATATAGATATATAATGAATGCAGCGGCTATGCTGGGTCAAAGTAAGACACCGTATCAGGCGGAGATAGATGCAGCTTGTGAACTTATTGACTTCATGAGATTTAATGCATATTTTGCTCAAGAAATATACAGCGAACAGCCAGAATCTACAGTTGATGATTGGAACAGAATGGAATACAGGCCTTTAGAAGGTTTTGTTTTAGCTATTAGTCCTTTCAATTTCACATCAATTGGAGGAAACTTAAATGTAGCTCCGGCTATATTAGGAAATGTAGTGAATTGGAAGCCTTCATCAGCTGCTGTATATTCAAACTATATATTTATGCAGATATTAAAAGAAGCTGGACTTCCAGATGGAGTGATTAACTTCATACCTTCAAGAGGAAAAATGGTAAGTGATATTATGATTAAAAATGAGAATTTTGCAGGAATTCACTTTACCGGTTCAACAGAGACTTTCAGTGAGATATGGAAAACAGTTGGTGAAAATATTAGATCATATAAGAGCTATCCAAGGCTTGTGGGTGAAACAGGAGGAAAAGATTTTATTTTTGCTCATAAATCAGCAGATATCGACCTGTTAACATCATCAATTATTAGAGGCTCCTTTGAGTATCAGGGTCAGAAATGTTCTGCATCCTCAAGAGCTTATATTCCCAAAAGCATATGGGAAGAAGTCAAAGAGAAGCTCTTTGAGAAGGTAGACACAATAAATATTGGTCCGACAGAAGACTTTAGCAACTACATGGGTGCCGTTATAGATAAAAATTCCTTTGATAAAATAACAGGATACATTGAATATGTACGAGAATCCGATGACTCTGAAATTATATACGGTGGCAGCTATGATGATACAGAAGGATATTTTATTCAACCTACGATTGTATTAACTACAAATTCAAGGGATAAAACTATGGAGAATGAGATATTCGGACCGATAATAACCATATACTTGTACGATGATTATAGATTTGAAGAAACTTTAGAATTATGTGATACTACATCTCCCTATGCTCTAACGGGAGCAATATTTGCAAAAGATAGAGAAGTAATCAGTTATATGGAAGAAAAGCTTTCTTATGCTGCTGGAAATTTCTATATAAATGATAAACCAACAGGAGCAGTAGTAGGACATCAACCATTCGGAGGATCTAGAGCATCAGGAACTAATGACAAAGCAGGAAGTAAGCTAAATCTTTACAGATGGTTAAATCCAAGGGTAATAAAGGAAAATTTTAAAAACGATACATCATTGTAAAAAAGATAAAAAAGACAAGGAACATATCAAAAGGATATGCTGCCTTGTCTTTTAAAATGGAGGAAAAAGTTAATTGTTGTAGTTCATTTTATATAAAGTATCAGTAAGCACTTGAGTCTGCCTTTTGAGTATTTCAATATCGATATCATTTAGATCATTTTGCTCCTCTCCTATGTAAGGGAGAGTTTTATTTGCTGATAAACCTTGATAAATTATTCCGAAGGATCCGTTTCCTTTATAAATTAGAGGCTCCGGAGAAGATATTCTATCTTCGTTAAAATCTAAATTGTAGTTTGATGCTCTTCTGCTTAAATATCCGATATTTTTGTAAAGAGTAGGGTCTTTTTTAGTAATATAGGAAGTATCTACATATACATTTTCACTATTTTCTAATCCTAAATAATTCACATAAATGAAGAAGGTTTCCTTATCTATATAAGGATGAAAAACCATTTTCTTTGCACCTAATTCTTCAACATGTCGACCGTCTGTAAAAAGAAATATAACTGTCCTATCAGGAACTTCCTTTAATTCAGATAAAACTCTTGCAACTTCTAGAATTGAGGCTACAGAACTTCCGTTTTCCAGGAGGCCTTCGTGTTTTATGTTTTCGGAAAAACCGAAATAGTCGTAATTCGTCGTGATTACTACAGGATTGCTATCGTCCTTACCTTGGATATATCCACCGACGTTCATTATTTTAACTTTTCTCATGAGTTTAAAATCGTTGCTGTAATTTAAAATTTTGTTGTTGTTTGATAGCAAATAGTTTTTAAGTTCTTGAGAAATATATATTCTAGCATAATTTCCTAAAAATTTATTGTCATTATCAAAATCTGCAAACTTTGAAGTTTCTCCGTATTTAAGGTATTTGTTTTCATCCACCGGGATTAATACTCCTCTTATATTGGGATTTTGCATAGCTTTGGTTCGAGCTTGCCCGATTAATGAGTCCTTATTATCATCAATTAATAAAAATATATTCCTTTCACCTGCTTCACTTCTTTTGTATTCTGATAGCGGTATTGTGATAACTCTTAAGTTATTTATAGGTACCGGCTTATCATTTTCCATAGTATAAAAATACGTACTGCAGGAATAGTCTACCCGTTTTTGAAATTCTTTTATTACTTGTTTATTTTCATCCTCTACAATTAGAGAAGAAGAATAAACTTTACCAAATAAGGACTTTGAATAAGATTCTACATTTTTTTCGCTAATATAATTATCTTCAAATAAAGGTTTAAGATTGTATTTTTCAAATTTTTTAGAGATATACTGAGAAAATTCTTCTTGTTTATTAGTGTTTGTTTCTCTACCTTCGTAGTAATCTCTAGATACTTCTAACAGATTATCTTGAATATTTTCAGTGTTTACCGGCACCTTACTGGGAAAAGGAGGTTTAAATACTATAAACATAAGTAAAAGTATAATTCCACTTTTTGCTGCTACAGTTTTTCTGTTGTTTTTGAAATCTTTAATTTCCTTTATGAAAGTTTTAGGTGATATGTAAAAGAAAAATCTATTTATATAGGTAATAATCTTTGAATCTCTTTTTTCTACCTCGTTTTTCAAGCCTTCACCAAGAAAATTAAAGCACATTATTGATACAAAAAATGCTGAAGCAGGAAATACTGCAATCCATGGTTTTCTTAGGGTAAGAGCTATTCTGGCAGAGGACAGCATACCACCCCATTCTGGATTGAAGGGAGGTACTACGTCATAAGGCATCTGCTGCTGTGTAAAGGAGTCCAGCAAACTTTTACCAACATATATACTAAAAACACCTAATTCTGCTAGTAAAAGAAGAGTTGCACTTAATTCAAAGAAAAAATCAACGGTTATATAGGGTAAAATATGAGGCGTTAGATTTTGCCATGCAATTTGAAACTTGGATTTCCCAGTAGTTATCTCGCCTTTTATGAAATTCATTTTTAGAATTTCTTTTCCTTTTTCAAGAATTTTTTTTGCAGGTCTACCTACTCCTACAAAGGTAAATACTGCAGCAAAGGCATAAATTGATTCCTGGAGTTCAAGATTTTTAAGATAACCATTACTTAAAAGTATTATACAAAGGATTAATGAGGGTATAGCATTTGATAAAGAGCTAAAAAAATTAATTATACTTTCGAATATTTTACTACCAAAGGCTCCTAGATATGCTAAGGGTATAGCTATTATAAATTTTGCAACTGTCGCCAGCAGTACAATTTTTAAAGTTATCGATGCTCCATATATTATTTGGCTGTATATATCTCTGCCGAGAATATCAGTACCGAAGTAGTTAGTTTTACTTGGAGGCTCTGGATGTTCTCGTATTACAAATTCTCCATCTATCATTTCAACTCGATTTAAGTCTGAACTGTAGGGATCGTAAGTTATCAAGCTGTATTTAAAATTAATTAAAACTAAAATTAATATAAGTAGAAGGATTCCGAAAAATAATGAATAATTAAACTTTCTCAATATTGACCTCCTTATAATGACATGCACATAGTCTACCATTTCTTAAATCTTCTAATTCAGGTTTGTTTTCACCACAGTACTCTTTAGCTTTGTAGCATCTATTAAAAAATACACAGCCTTTACTGTTATTATAGCTTTCGTAAAGTTCTCCTTTAAGGATAATAGGTTTACTTTTTTTAGTTGGTTCATTTGAAAAATCAGAAAAAGATGATATTAATGCTTTTGTGTATGGATTGAAAGGATTATCGTAAATATCCTTTGTTTTTCCAATTTCCATGATTTTTCCTCTATATAAAACGATTACTCTATCGGAAACGTGCTTTACAACATTTAATCCGTGAGCTACAAATAAATAGGTAATATTACGTCTTTTCTGAATATCCATCAATAAATTTAGAATTTTAGATTGAACGGATACATCTAGGGATGATACCGGTTCATCGCAAAAGATAAACTCCGGTTGGATAGAAATAGCTTTAGCAATACTTACTCTCTGCTTTTGACCCCCACTTAATTCAGGTGGGAATTTACTTTTTACGGATGCTGGTAATCCTACTTCTTCTAAAAGATTATTGATTTTCATATCAATTGATTTTTTGTTTGTATTTATGTGAAGCTTTATAGTTTGCTTCAATATATCCTGTATTAGCATTTTAGGGTCTAAAGAATATGAAGACTCTTGAAAAATCATCTGAATATCTTTTCGTTTTTTTCTGAATTCTTTTTCAGAGTAATCGTATATATTTTTCCCTTCAAAAAAGATTTTTCCTTTTGTTGGATATTGCAGTCTGGTTATTAGCTTTCCTATTGTAGATTTTCCAGAACCGCTTTCTCCGACTAAACCCAGAGTTTCTCCTCTGTTAACAAAGAAATTTACATCATCCAAAGCCTTTAAAGGGTTTTCTTTTATAAAATAATTCTTTTTAACTGTGTATTCTTTTGAAATGTTTTCTACAACTAATATTTTATCTTTCATAGTTATCACCGTATAAATGACATTTAATTAAATGATTATTTATATTTTTTACTTTCGGCTTAACCTCTTTACAGATATTCATTTTATATGAACATCTGTCATAAAAGCAGCAATCAATAATCGGCTCGGTTATTTGAGATACAGATCCTTTTATTGAATAAAGAGTTTTTTCGGTTTTATTAATTCTTGGAATGCACTTGATCAAGTCCTTGGTATAGGGATGCATAGGATTTTTTGTTATGCTTTCAGTACTTCCTTTTTCTAAAATTTCACCGGCATACATAATAGCTATTTTGTCGGATATCTCGTAAGCTACACCAAGATCGTGGGTGATAAACAAAATAGACACACTGTATTCTTCCTTTATTCTTTTAAGAAGCTCCAGTATTTCAGCTTGAACAGTAACATCTAGGGCAGTTGTAGGCTCGTCGGCAATCAGAAGTTTAGGGTTGTTAATAAGGGCTATTGCTATCATTACTCTCTGTTTCATACCACCGCTTAATTGATGAGGATAAAAATTTATAATTTCATGAGGATTAGGCATATCTACCTTTTTTAGCATATCCATTGATTTTTCTAAAGCTTCTTTTTTCTTTATATTTTTATGAATTAAAAGAGGCTCTGCTATTTGATATCCTATTTTAATGTTTGGATTTAGCACTTCATCAATATTTTGAAATATTATTGAAATATCATTACCTCTAATTTTATTTAGCTTTTTATTATTTAAATTTAGTAGATTTGTATTTTCAAAGTTAATTTTACCAGCAGTAATTTCTCCTGGAGGGATTGGAAGTAATCCGGATATTGAGTAAGCAGTTACGCTTTTTCCGCTACCGGACTCGCCGATGATTGACACTGTTTCACCTTTAGGAATCTCTAAATTGATACCGTTTACAGCATATATGTAATTGTTATTGACTTTAAATCTTACATTTAAATCTTTAATTTTAAGCATATTTAAACCTCTCTAAGATTATTGATGATTTTTGTCTTTACAAGAAATTTTATTAATTTAAAAGAATAATAAATCAAACCGAAAACAAAGCTGCAGGCTATGAGAAGTTCCGGTTCATTTCTTTGAAAACTTTTATATGTTAAAAATGCTAATCCGGAGTAAGAAAAGAAATATTCAACTATTAATAATGATGAAAGCAATAGTGTAACTATATAGTCAGCTGAGTTTAGAATTTCATTATATAGATTTTTTAAAACGTGGAGAAATAGTATTCTAACTTTAGAACTTCCCTTTGATATAGATGTTTTTATATAATCTTTTTTCATTATATTATCTATTTCTTTCATACAGCTTTTAGATACATATACCGTCGGTATAATAGAAAGACTTATAATTGGAAGTATCATATGTCTAAAGGAATCGGACCCGGATAAAGGTAGGGAATTCGCTCCGGAAGTATGAAGGTAAACTATTAGACTTTGTAAAGATATAATTAGAAAAACATTTGGAATAGATATTCCAATAGAAGAAATAAAATTATATATTTTAGAGGAACCTTTATTTAACGAAGTAATTAAGCTTAGGAAAACTCCTAAAAAAATTGAAATTAAAAAAGAAAAAGCTATCAAGTATATACTTCTAATGAAAGCTTCTGAAACTAGTAATTCAACGGCAAGACCGCTGGTGGTGGTTCCCAAGTTACCGCTAAAGACATTTTTTATATAATCAATAATATTTTGAAAAAGAATTTGAAAGTTTAAATCTGAACTTATATTAAAAGGAATTAGGCTAAAGTCTAAGGTGTAGTATTCCGGAAGAAAGGCAACTAATATAATAATGAATAAAATTAGTAGGGCGATTATTAGATTTTTTGAAAAAGTTTTATATAATTCCATATGCATTCCTAAAAAAATTATTTATTTAATTATATAATAAAAAAATGAATATTTATTTAAGATATTATTAATATTAATGAAATGTCAAACAAAAAAAACACAAGGGGACTGTCCCCTTGTGTTAAGATCCTTCGATAGTAAATTATTAGAGAAATTCTCAGATACCATAGGAAGTCAACATATATTTTGACAAAAAACGACCACCTAGAGTGTACGATGTACACTTTTTAAAACAGTATTAAGATTTTACAACTAGAGATTCTGCCCTTTGTTACCGACTTCTTACCCTATGTTTTTGGTTTGCTAAGCAGGGACCCATCATACCATTTAAGTTTAATGCCGGTAAAAAGGGATTTACTCAATCTGAGATACGTACTTTTAGTACAAGGATGACCACGAATTTCCCTTGTTTAAAATCTTTTTTTGTTTTTCATTTTTCTTAATTATGTTATAATATATATGCATGAAGGTTGGGTTTAAACTCTTACTAGATATAATTTTTTTATATCTTGAGTCAATGAATCCGACCTTTTATTTCTATTTATATTTTGAAGTTCTTTACTGGTCAGTCTTTTTATTTTACCTTTTGCAATGTCTTTATCCCTAGCTGTCGGCGGATTAAATTTCTCACCAGAATGAATCATTTTCATTATTACTCTTGTTAGTTTGTTTGCCGTAGCTACTATGGCTACCATTGGATCTTTTCTATTTTCTATAACTAATCTGTTGTAGTAGGCTGTAAAATATGCTGTCGATGTTATTACTTGCTGTGCTGCCTGTACCAAAGTAGCTCTTAGCTTGCTATGTCCTTTTTTACTTAGCTTTTTCCTTTTATCTTTTTTACCACTTTGGTTTGATTTAGGTGTTAATCCTGCAAAGGATGCCACCTCTTTTCCACTTTTAAATCTGTATGGATTACCCATGTATGCTATTATCCTAGCTACAGTAAGGGTTTGTATTCCATCTATTTCTTTTAAATTTTTCCCAAATTCTAATGAGTCTATTAATTTGTCTAACTTGGTTTCAATTTTTTCTTTTCTTTCTTCTAAGTGTTCGTATCCTTCTACTAAAAATATTATGTATTCTTTAATAGTTTCAAGGTTTTTATGTTTGTTGCTAACTACAGATATGCTTCTATTTCTAAGCTTATTTGCTTGATGTTTCGGTAGATTGTACTCACTTGTTGATAACATCTTTATCCAATCTTCTTCCCTTAGATTACTTATTGTTTCTGGTTTTGGTAGTACTTTTAGAAATCTTTTTCCGTATATACTATCAAGAAAGGATGTGCTTGAACTTTCAAGTCCTGGATATATTTCATCTGTTAAAGCATGTATTTTATTTTTGTATCTAACTCTTTCTTTTACTATATGGTCTAGTTCTCTTACATATTCTTTTATTATGTTAAAGGTATTGTCTTCAAGCTCTAAATCGTAACACTCTCCTCTAATTAGAAGATCTGTAATAGCATAAGCATCTATTGGATCTGTCTTTTCCCTTTCCATTCTCTGCTCTCTATTAGATTTTGTAGATGATGGATTAATTAATTTAAACATAGCATCAGGGTACTTTCTCATTAAATCTTTTACTATTGGTTTGTAATATATTCCCGATGGTTCACATCCAAATATTAATTGCTTTATCCCTTCTTTTTTAATTATTAAATCTATTTCTCTGTATAAATCATTTAAGCTATCTTTATCTAGCTCTATGTCTTTTACCTTTATCTTACTCTCATACATTCCGTTTACTGCTGCAATGGTAAATTTGTTTTTTGAAACATCAATTCCAGCTATTAAAACCTTCTCATATCCTACTTCTTTGAATAATTTCACCATTTTCTTAGTTTCTTCAAACATGATACCACTCCTTTTTATTTCATGATATCATGTTACTACTCTTTTAGTAATCCTAACATAGGATGACAAAGACTCTTCGACAGGCTCAGGGTGACAAAAATTTGAGATTGACTAAAAAAATGTCATACAGAGTGGTAGCGAAGTATCTAAAGAAAGACAAGGAACATATCAAAAGGATATGCTGCCTTGTCTTTTAAAATGGAGGAAAAAGTTAATTGTTGTAGTTCATTTTATATAAAGTATCAGTAAGCACTTGAGTCTGCCTTTTGAGTATTTCAATATCGATATCATTTAGATCATTTTGCTCCTCTCCTATGTAAGGGAGAGTTTTATTTGCTGATAAACCTTGATAAATTATTCCGAAGGATCCGTTTCCTTTATAAATTAGAGGCTCCGGAGAAGATATTCTATCTTCGTTAAAATCTAAATTGTAGTTTGATGCTCTTCTGCTTAAATATCCGATATTTTTGTAAAGAGTAGGGTCTTTTTTAGTAATATAGGAAGTATCTACATATACATTTTCACTATTTTCTAATCCTAAATAATTCACATAAATGAAGAAGGTTTCCTTATCTATATAAGGATGAAAAACCATTTTCTTTGCACCTAATTCTTCAACATGTCGACCGTCTGTAAAAAGAAATATAACTGTCCTATCAGGAACTTCCTTTAATTCAGATAAAACTCTTGCAACTTCTAGAATTGAGGCTACAGAACTTCCGTTTTCCAGGAGGCCTTCGTGTTTTATGTTTTCGGAAAAACCGAAATAGTCGTAATTCGTCGTGATTACTACAGGATTGCTATCGTCCTTACCTTGGATATATCCACCGACGTTCATTATTTTAACTTTTCTCATGAGTTTAAAATCGTTGCTGTAATTTAAAATTTTGTTGTTGTTTGATAGCAAATAGTTTTTAAGTTCTTGAGAAATATATATTCTAGCATAATTTCCTAAAAATTTATTGTCATTATCAAAATCTGCAAACTTTGAAGTTTCTCCGTATTTAAGGTATTTGTTTTCATCCACCGGGATTAATACTCCTCTTATATTGGGATTTTGCATAGCTTTGGTTCGAGCTTGCCCGATTAATGAGTCCTTATTATCATCAATTAATAAAAATATATTCCTTTCACCTGCTTCACTTCTTTTGTATTCTGATAGCGGTATTGTGATAACTCTTAAGTTATTTATAGGTACCGGCTTATCATTTTCCATAGTATAAAAATACGTACTGCAGGAATAGTCTACCCGTTTTTGAAATTCTTTTATTACTTGTTTATTTTCATCCTCTACAATTAGAGAAGAAGAATAAACTTTACCAAATAAGGACTTTGAATAAGATTCTACATTTTTTTCGCTAATATAATTATCTTCAAATAAAGGTTTAAGATTGTATTTTTCAAATTTTTTAGAGATATACTGAGAAAATTCTTCTTGTTTATTAGTGTTTGTTTCTCTACCTTCGTAGTAATCTCTAGATACTTCTAACAGATTATCTTGAATATTTTCAGTGTTTACCGGCACCTTACTGGGAAAAGGAGGTTTAAATACTATAAACATAAGTAAAAGTATAATTCCACTTTTTGCTGCTACAGTTTTTCTGTTGTTTTTGAAATCTTTAATTTCCTTTATGAAAGTTTTAGGTGATATGTAAAAGAAAAATCTATTTATATAGGTAATAATCTTTGAATCTCTTTTTTCTACCTCGTTTTTCAAGCCTTCACCAAGAAAATTAAAGCACATTATTGATACAAAAAATGCTGAAGCAGGAAATACTGCAATCCATGGTTTTCTTAGGGTAAGAGCTATTCTGGCAGAGGACAGCATACCACCCCATTCTGGATTGAAGGGAGGTACTACGTCATAAGGCATCTGCTGCTGTGTAAAGGAGTCCAGCAAACTTTTACCAACATATATACTAAAAACACCTAATTCTGCTAGTAAAAGAAGAGTTGCACTTAATTCAAAGAAAAAATCAACGGTTATATAGGGTAAAATATGAGGCGTTAGATTTTGCCATGCAATTTGAAACTTGGATTTCCCAGTAGTTATCTCGCCTTTTATGAAATTCATTTTTAGAATTTCTTTTCCTTTTTCAAGAATTTTTTTTGCAGGTCTACCTACTCCTACAAAGGTAAATACTGCAGCAAAGGCATAAATTGATTCCTGGAGTTCAAGATTTTTAAGATAACCATTACTTAAAAGTATTATACAAAGGATTAATGAGGGTATAGCATTTGATAAAGAGCTAAAAAAATTAATTATACTTTCGAATATTTTACTACCAAAGGCTCCTAGATATGCTAAGGGTATAGCTATTATAAATTTTGCAACTGTCGCCAGCAGTACAATTTTTAAAGTTATCGATGCTCCATATATTATTTGGCTGTATATATCTCTGCCGAGAATATCAGTACCGAAGTAGTTAGTTTTACTTGGAGGCTCTGGATGTTCTCGTATTACAAATTCTCCATCTATCATTTCAACTCGATTTAAGTCTGAACTGTAGGGATCGTAAGTTATCAAGCTGTATTTAAAATTAATTAAAACTAAAATTAATATAAGTAGAAGGATTCCGAAAAATAATGAATAATTAAACTTTCTCAATATTGACCTCCTTATAATGACATGCACATAGTCTACCATTTCTTAAATCTTCTAATTCAGGTTTGTTTTCACCACAGTACTCTTTAGCTTTGTAGCATCTATTAAAAAATACACAGCCTTTACTGTTATTATAGCTTTCGTAAAGTTCTCCTTTAAGGATAATAGGTTTACTTTTTTTAGTTGGTTCATTTGAAAAATCAGAAAAAGATGATATTAATGCTTTTGTGTATGGATTGAAAGGATTATCGTAAATATCCTTTGTTTTTCCAATTTCCATGATTTTTCCTCTATATAAAACGATTACTCTATCGGAAACGTGCTTTACAACATTTAATCCGTGAGCTACAAATAAATAGGTAATATTACGTCTTTTCTGAATATCCATCAATAAATTTAGAATTTTAGATTGAACGGATACATCTAGGGATGATACCGGTTCATCGCAAAAGATAAACTCCGGTTGGATAGAAATAGCTTTAGCAATACTTACTCTCTGCTTTTGACCCCCACTTAATTCAGGTGGGAATTTACTTTTTACGGATGCTGGTAATCCTACTTCTTCTAAAAGATTATTGATTTTCATATCAATTGATTTTTTGTTTGTATTTATGTGAAGCTTTATAGTTTGCTTCAATATATCCTGTATTAGCATTTTAGGGTCTAAAGAATATGAAGACTCTTGAAAAATCATCTGAATATCTTTTCGTTTTTTTCTGAATTCTTTTTCAGAGTAATCGTATATATTTTTCCCTTCAAAAAAGATTTTTCCTTTTGTTGGATATTGCAGTCTGGTTATTAGCTTTCCTATTGTAGATTTTCCAGAACCGCTTTCTCCGACTAAACCCAGAGTTTCTCCTCTGTTAACAAAGAAATTTACATCATCCAAAGCCTTTAAAGGGTTTTCTTTTATAAAATAATTCTTTTTAACTGTGTATTCTTTTGAAATGTTTTCTACAACTAATATTTTATCTTTCATAGTTATCACCGTATAAATGACATTTAATTAAATGATTATTTATATTTTTTACTTTCGGCTTAACCTCTTTACAGATATTCATTTTATATGAACATCTGTCATAAAAGCAGCAATCAATAATCGGCTCGGTTATTTGAGATACAGATCCTTTTATTGAATAAAGAGTTTTTTCGGTTTTATTAATTCTTGGAATGCACTTGATCAAGTCCTTGGTATAGGGATGCATAGGATTTTTTGTTATGCTTTCAGTACTTCCTTTTTCTAAAATTTCACCGGCATACATAATAGCTATTTTGTCGGATATCTCGTAAGCTACACCAAGATCGTGGGTGATAAACAAAATAGACACACTGTATTCTTCCTTTATTCTTTTAAGAAGCTCCAGTATTTCAGCTTGAACAGTAACATCTAGGGCAGTTGTAGGCTCGTCGGCAATCAGAAGTTTAGGGTTGTTAATAAGGGCTATTGCTATCATTACTCTCTGTTTCATACCACCGCTTAATTGATGAGGATAAAAATTTATAATTTCATGAGGATTAGGCATATCTACCTTTTTTAGCATATCCATTGATTTTTCTAAAGCTTCTTTTTTCTTTATATTTTTATGAATTAAAAGAGGCTCTGCTATTTGATATCCTATTTTAATGTTTGGATTTAGCACTTCATCAATATTTTGAAATATTATTGAAATATCATTACCTCTAATTTTATTTAGCTTTTTATTATTTAAATTTAGTAGATTTGTATTTTCAAAGTTAATTTTACCAGCAGTAATTTCTCCTGGAGGGATTGGAAGTAATCCGGATATTGAGTAAGCAGTTACGCTTTTTCCGCTACCGGACTCGCCGATGATTGACACTGTTTCACCTTTAGGAATCTCTAAATTGATACCGTTTACAGCATATATGTAATTGTTATTGACTTTAAATCTTACATTTAAATCTTTAATTTTAAGCATATTTAAACCTCTCTAAGATTATTGATGATTTTTGTCTTTACAAGAAATTTTATTAATTTAAAAGAATAATAAATCAAACCGAAAACAAAGCTGCAGGCTATGAGAAGTTCCGGTTCATTTCTTTGAAAACTTTTATATGTTAAAAATGCTAATCCGGAGTAAGAAAAGAAATATTCAACTATTAATAATGATGAAAGCAATAGTGTAACTATATAGTCAGCTGAGTTTAGAATTTCATTATATAGATTTTTTAAAACGTGGAGAAATAGTATTCTAACTTTAGAACTTCCCTTTGATATAGATGTTTTTATATAATCTTTTTTCATTATATTATCTATTTCTTTCATACAGCTTTTAGATACATATACCGTCGGTATAATAGAAAGACTTATAATTGGAAGTATCATATGTCTAAAGGAATCGGACCCGGATAAAGGTAGGGAATTCGCTCCGGAAGTATGAAGGTAAACTATTAGACTTTGTAAAGATATAATTAGAAAAACATTTGGAATAGATATTCCAATAGAAGAAATAAAATTATATATTTTAGAGGAACCTTTATTTAACGAAGTAATTAAGCTTAGGAAAACTCCTAAAAAAATTGAAATTAAAAAAGAAAAAGCTATCAAGTATATACTTCTAATGAAAGCTTCTGAAACTAGTAATTCAACGGCAAGACCGCTGGTGGTGGTTCCCAAGTTACCGCTAAAGACATTTTTTATATAATCAATAATATTTTGAAAAAGAATTTGAAAGTTTAAATCTGAACTTATATTAAAAGGAATTAGGCTAAAGTCTAAGGTGTAGTATTCCGGAAGAAAGGCAACTAATATAATAATGAATAAAATTAGTAGGGCGATTATTAGATTTTTTGAAAAAGTTTTATATAATTCCATATGCATTCCTAAAAAAATTATTTATTTAATTATATAATAAAAAAATGAATATTTATTTAAGATATTATTAATATTAATGAAATGTCAAACAAAAAAAACACAAGGGGACTGTCCCCTTGTGTTAAGATCCTTCGATAGTAAATTATTAGAGAAATTCTCAGGATGATAAAGATTTATGAACTGTCACTTGCTCCACTTAGTGTTTACAGGTTTTTGAAGTCTGTCATTTCCTTTATGATAGGCTTCTTTTTCATAAACATAATCTGTTTTTGGATCAAGATAGATAATAGTATTCCCCTGAAGAAGATATTCTTCAGCTGTTGGGAATCTTCCCTGTAAGTTAAAATATGTGAATTTTTTACTGCCGTTGTTGAAGTACATATTTTCAAAATCTATATCCATAATATATTCACCATCAGGGTATCTTGTAAATTCAGCTCCACTATATGGATTTAGATATACTCTGACTGTTGTATCTGTATTAGGCATTAACATAGGGACTTTAATACCTATCTTTGGGTCAAATACATCGTATATAGCTTTATAACCTTGAAAATAATCAACACTGTAGTCATTTAGACCGTATTCAAAATGTTCTCTATAATTTGAAGTAGCTGTAAAACCTGCATCAGAGCTGTAGCTGTAGTTTGTCGGAGTTGAAAGATTTAAAGCATTCAAGGCACTCATCTTATTATAATAATCCATCTCAAAGGTAACATGAAGATCAAAGCTTCCAGGAATTGAAGGTTTGGTTTTGTAGTTTGAAATTTTAATATCTACATATCCTGGTTGGTATAGATAATCAGGATCCAATTTTAAGAATCCAACATCCAAAGGATTTACATCAGCATATTTAGTTGACTCGTCTACTTCTTTTATTATAGCATTGGTGATATCTTCAACTAAATCGTCCGTCCATTCATTTTGTGGGATACCGGTTTCCGTCAATACTACTTCTGTAAAATAATCCATACTCATTTCTGAAAGTTCGTCAAAGTTTGGTAAAGTAGGAGGTATACCTAAACTCATTAAACCGGCATTTACCATACCTTCTAAAGCTGTTTTAAATGGTCCCTTTAAGGCATCTACAGGGCATAAATCTACTACAAAAGCTATTAAATCTTTTTTCAAGTTAGCATAAGCTGCACTTACCTGATTTGTAATATCCTTTACAATGCTTACAACATCTTTAAAGAAGTTTACG
Organism: Bacillota bacterium; assembly: GCA_033549325.1. Classification (GTDB taxonomy): domain Bacteria; phylum Bacillota; class Clostridia; order Tissierellales; family Dethiosulfatibacteraceae; genus UBA8670. Next base: position 27,239 of record JAWSUU010000003.1, read on the forward strand.
ATCCCTTCGTAAAGCTGTTGATACCAGGATTTTTGTTCTTCTTTAGGGGGTGGAAAATATACTTTAGTACCTTCTACTAAAACTTTAGGTATAATTTGTGTTTCGTATTCTAGAGCATTATCTATACCCTGCTGTTTGTAGTAGGTTTCATGAAGTTTATAAGGCATTAGCACATATCCGGTATCGTTATTTTTCCAGTAGCAGGTTATTTCATTTGCTTTTGGTGCTCGGTATACATAGTAGTAGTGGAAATAGTTGTTTGCCTGCCATTTAATAGGAACATATTCTATAATTTCCAAATCCGGCAAAGAATATTTCAAAGTTTCTACTTTATCATATGGACTGGTGTTAAACCAACCTTCAAAATTGCTGTATCCGTATTCTATTGTAATAGGATCGGAATAATCAACTTCATAAGTTCCCGGTTTGGCAGAATTTTTTACTGCTATTCCTCTAATGAAGTAGTTAACATATTCACCAGCTTTCATTTCAGCTGAAGGCACAGCAAATTTTGTAAAATCAATAAACACGCTATTTGGATAACCTGTATAAATAGTGTTAATTGGTAAAGTATATTCCTTTTCATAAATAATATTTGGTGTGTTAGGCCACTGGCCACCTGTGTTTGGGAATTCTTCACTTGATATTTGCACAGCTATTTTTTCATAATTATTATCTAAGTTGTAAAAGTGAAAGAGTCTATTTTCATTATTTCTTGGATCTACTGATACAACACTTCTATAGATAGGTCTATCCTGGTTTTCTCCTGAATATGTACCTGTTGATGATAAAGGAGTCCACAGTTGAAAACTTGATGAAATAACTTGGTCTGAATATACGTCCACTACTTTTTCTCCGTAAAGAACAGCTATACCATCACCAGGGTCTCCTATAGGATTGCCTAGAGAGTTAACAGGTACTGCTCTTAGATAGTAAATTTTCTGCTCTTGCGGTATTGGTTTATACTGAGAAGATATCAAGTTGAAGTTTAATGTATTTAAATTAATTAGGGAAAAAGATGTGGTTTTTAGATTAGCAAAGTCAACTAAAAATTCTCCCGAAGCAGCACTTACTTCTCCTTTACCAACAAGACCTATTGGAGTTTTCCAATTATCTGAAAAACCGGTAAATGGTGATGTAGATACCTGCCAAACTACTTTTGATGCTGCAGGAGCATTGTTCAACTCAAATTTAAATAGATGTTTGCTGCTTATAGATTTATCAACAAAGGTGGAATAAGAGTCTTCTTTAAGAGTAATTCTTTCGTCATAATTAGGGAAAACCAGATCATTTTCTTCTATACCCTTGTACTTAAGGTATTCGGTAGTAATAGAAAAAGTAGGTTTGGAAGAAGTGGTTATGATTCCTAATTCTTCTTTTATAGCATTATCTTCCGGCTCTTTTTCTAAATCAGTATAGTTTTCATAAGTTCTTTTCATCAAAACTATGGCCTGTTCTCTTGTAGTATTTTGAAGAGGTCCAATTTGATTATTTCCGATACCTTTCATAATTTGATTTTTGTATGCGAATTTAACCTCATTAATAGCCCAGGATGCTATTTTATCAATATCAGCAAAATTATAATCTCCTGAAGTATCCTTATTTAATGCAGGAATGCTGACATCTAATGCACGATAAATCATTACACAAATTTCCTGTCTAGTGATTTTATTTGTAGGGGCAAATTGATTAGCACTAACTCCTTTTACAATACCTAAGTTGTAAGCTTTTAAGATTTCTTCGTTTTTAGTATCGTTAAAAGGGTTTTCGCCTGGTAAGGCTTTCTTTCCGGAAAGAGCTTCATAGAGCTTTACGGCAAGAATACAAAATTCCTCTCTGGTAATTTTTGCTTTGAAATTTTTCATAACGTCGGGATATGTAAGATTATATTGATAGGCTTCCAGTAGCTCGTCTTTGGCCCAATCACTTTGAGTACCGTCTAGGGTTGGAGTGGAAGGATTGGTATCTGAAAACACTGGAATTGTGAAAAGCATAGCAAAGATAAGTACAACACTCAATGATTTCTTCAAATATTTATTCACTTGTATCACCTCATATATAAAATTTTTATGCCTTATATATAATGTTGATTCAAGACATATATCCATCTTTAAGCTGGATAAATGAGATGAATATTTATGATTAATTATATCATATTTATAGACGAAAAGGTTAGAAAAAAGATAGTGTTGGGATGAAATTTTGTTGATACAACTAAAATAATCAATAACATTAAGATACAAACAGGAATGCGTAATCATAGAAATATTTCCGATGGAGTTCTTCTTAAATTTTTTGGGCATATATTTATAAATATACTTAATAATATAAATTTACAAAACATATAAATTTATAAAATGTATTGATAATAATAATGAAAAGTGTTATATTAGTAATAGAAATAAATGATAAATAATTAACGAAAATTCATTAATAAGGAGAGAATTTTATGAAAAAATTTTTAGTTATGATCTTAATATTATCAATGGTCTTTGCTCTAGGAGCATGCTCACCAGCAGAACCTGAAGAACCAGAAACTCCTGAAGAACCAGAGGAAAACGTTGAACCAGAAACCTTAACTGGGTCTGGAGAAGGTTTTAAAGGAGAGATTGTAGTTGAAGTAACAAAAGAAGGAGACACTATAACAGATGTTAAAGTATTATCGAATAACGAAACTCCTAATGTTGCGAAGGATGCTTTAGAGCAGATTCCTGGAGCAATTGTTGAAGCAAATTCAACAGAGGTAGATGTTATAGCAGGAGCTACTTATACAAGTGATGGTATAATTTATGCAGTAAATAATGCATTAGATCCAGAAACTTACCCAGCACCTGTATTTGAAGTTGAAGAAGAGGAAGACCCTGAAGCAATGGAAGCTGCCGATGTTTATAGAGGTTTTGGGTATACTACAACTCCTCGTAAAGGACCTGGATCAGATAACGAAGAGGTACAGGTTTGGAGTTTTAATATGGTGTTTGCGGATGTTTTATTTGACCAAGATGGAAAGATACTTTCTATCTTTGTAGATCAAACAGAAGTAGCTTCACCTAATTACGACGGTTCAGGAATGCCTCACTTTAGTGGATATCCGGGACAGGGTGGATATAATTATGATGAAAACCACGACGAAGTAGTAGAAGGTAAAACCGAAGATACAGAAGAATGGTTTATGGATGAAATTTCCAAATGGCAAACAAAGAGAGAACGTGGTGAAAGCTATCAAATGGCAACAGGCACGTGGGCAAGCCAAATGGATACATATCAAAAAGCTTTTATAGGAAAAACCGTAGAAGAAGTTGAAGAATGGTTTGCAAAATATACATCTGATAGAAACGGAAGAATCCTAAAACCAGATACAGATAATGAAGAAGATAAAGCTAAATATGAAGCATTATCAGAAAAAGAAAAACAAATGGTAACAGATGTTGTAGCGGGAGCAAGTATGAGCTTAAAAGATGGTCACGGAGACATTATTGGAGCTATAGTTGAATCTTTTGAAAATAGAGTTGATGTAGATATTACCGTTAAATAGAGATTGTATAAATTCCCCCCAATTTAAAACTGCCCTAAAAAAAGGGCAGTTTTTCTTTGCATAGTTCCAATAAAATTTTACATTATCTTTTTTATTAGTTAAAATAATATATAAACGACAGAAGAAAATAATGAAAAGAAAGGTAAATAGGATGCTTAGACTTATTTTAAATAGTTTTTTAGATATTAGAAAATCCTGGAGAAAGTACCTTTTCTTTGGATGTTTCTATTTAATTATAACAAGCTATGTTTTAATTCCTTTTTTAGGTTTTTTTCTTCATAGATTATTACTGATTGTTAGTAGTGGAGTTTTGCTGGATACTAATGCTTTTTCTTTATTATTAGATTTTAGAGGTTTTATCGGATTTTTTATACTTTCAACATTGACAGTGATTTTTGTTTTTATAGAAATTGGTACTTTAACAATTCTTTCTTATAAATTAAGCTTAGGTAAGGAGGTTCTTGTTACAGAATCTTTTATAACAGCTATATATTCAGTAAAACGTATAATAGGTATAGGAATCATACATTTGATGGCATTTTTCTTTATGTTAATACCTATAATCAACCTGCAGATAAAACCACAATTACTAAAAGATATAGAACTTCCGGCTTTGTTAATTGAAAACATTATGAAAAGCTTGATATCTAAATTTTTATATTTTGGTGTAGTTATTTTTTTATTTTTTATTATTATACGATTCATATTTACAGTACATGAAATAGTAATCGAAAATAAAACTGTAAGAAAAGCTGTGAAAAGTAGTTTTAAATTAACCAGGCGAATTAGTTTTAATGTTTTTGTAAAACTAATTATTTTTAATTTTCTAATATTTGGGATAGGAACTTTAGTATTTACTATAATATCAACTTTGCCAAACTATTTAAACTTCAATGTAAATTATTTAGTGAGAAATTATATTCTTACATTATCCAGTTTTTTATCTTTTGCGTTTACTCTTATAATTATGCCCTTAAATATCATATTTTTAACTAAACTTTACGCTTTGGTTAAAGAGGGAGATTATATAAAAGATGATTTAAAGACCCATAATTTTAGAATTTTAAAAAAATCAGAAAATTATATCTATGATAAGTTCAAAAGTAAAAAAGTACTATTAGCAGGAATATTCTTGATCGCCTTAATTGTAACATTTTACAGCGGAGTGATAATCAACGAAGGTGTTTATACGGGGCGAGATGTTAAAGTTATAGCTCATAGAGGCATAGTAAATGACGAGATTGAGAATTCAATTGAGGCTATAAAAGCATCTTTAAAAGCGAATATTGATGTTGTAGAGCTTGATATTCAAATGACTAAAGACGGTGAAATTATACTTCACCATGATAGAAATTTAAAAAGAATTTTTGGAGTTGAAAAAAACATTGAGGAATTAACCTACAAAGAAATAATAGAACTAGAAGCATTAAATAATGAACACTTTCATTACGATGGGAAGTTAATCGCTACACTAGATGAAGCTTTGGAACTTATAGAGGGACAAATAGATATACAAATTGATGTAAAGACTTACGGACAAGGAGAAAAATTAGCTAATAGAATAGTAACTATAATAGATAAATATGATATGATTGAAAATGCCTATATACAATCCTTTGATAGAGAATTTATAGAAAGAGTGGAGAAATTAAATTCGAAAATAAAAACATGTCAGATTATGTATTATGTATTAGGAGATTTATCATATATAAATGCTGATTATTTTACAGTAGAAAAAGGTCTTCTTTCACAAAAACTAGTTGGAAAAGCCAGAAAAGAAGAAAAAGGTATATGGGTATGGACTGTAAATAATGAAGAGGATGTTAAAGAAGTCCTTCAATATGATATAGATGGTATTATTACAAAAAATCCTTTAATGGTAAAAGAAATATTAGGAAGAGAAGTTGAGTGAGAACAGTTACTTAATAGAAATAATGAAGGAGTTTTAGATGAGTGTGAAAACTATAAAACTATACACAGCACAATCAAATATAGTAGTAAAAACGATAAAGGAAAATGAAGTTTCCTATGTAAAAAAAGAGTACATAGAAACTAAATACGGGAATGAAATAAGTAAAATAATACTGATTGCCTACGACTGGTTTGTTAAAGAAATGGAGAGAAAAATTGGTAAACCTGAAAAAGCTGAGTATCCAGTTTGGCTTTTTAAAAACAAAAAATATGCCTTAACTTACGGTGCAGACAATTTGTTAAATTTAAACATTCCAGAAAAAGAAGTTATTTTATTTGATAATAGAAAATGGGAAAGAGTACTTAATTTAAATTATGTAGGAAATTCATTAGATGAAGAAAAGGAATTTGATAGGAAGTTAAGAAACTACGGAATGCAGACGGGATATGACGTTTTTAAAAGTCCTTTACATATAAATTTAAAAAAACAAATTAAAGACAGCTTCAGCAGAGTATTTGAGATGGAAGACAAGAGCATTGTAAGAGGAGCTAGTTGGTGTCTTAAAAAAGAATGGATAGAATTAAATTAACTACTTGACAAATTGCTGAAAAAGTAATAACATATGACCAACAGTCATATGACCGTTAGTCATATGTTAGGAGGAAATTAAATGAATTTAAATTATTTTAGTTATTTATGTTTTGGATGGGCTTTTTTAGGAATAGTGACAAGAATACTTATGGTAGGTTTCGGAGATAAATGGAACAAATGGGAAATGAATAATGCTTATAAAAAAAATAAACCTCTATGGATTTATATTGTATCCGGTATAGGTTTGATTTTGGTAATTTATACCTGGTATCAAGTATTTAAATTAGACGTTAAATATAGTTGGATTATTGCAGTTTTAATATCATTAACCTTAATTAAAATATCAGCTCTATTATTTAGATATGATGAGTTTAGAAAATTTGCAACAGAAACTTTAAACAATCCTAGGAAAAAAATGAAATTAACTATATCAGTATTTATAATGTCGATAATTTTTATAGTTATGGGAATAGTATTGTATTGATAGGAGGAAAGCATGCCTAAAAAAACTTTTCATAATTTGACTCAAGAAAAAAGAAAAAGAATTGTCAATGGTGCTAAAGAGGCTTTTTCAGAAAAACATTATAATGAAGTTACTATAGACACAATTGTAAACAATGCTAGGATATCAAAGGGAAGTTTCTATCAATACTTTAATGATAAAGATGATTTGTTTAAGTATATGTTCCATGATATTGGTATTGAGAAAAACAATGAACTTATTGATGAAATCAACAAGAGTTCAGATCTTAGCTTTTCAGACATGATGTTAAAGGTTATTGCTAGAGCAGAAAGATATGAAAATAAAGATAAAGAAACTATAGGTCTGAAAAACAGGTTTTTAGTAGAATGTCCCCAGGAAGTAAAAAGAGAAATACTTATGGATTTAATGCCAAAATCTATGGACCTATTTAGTAGAATTATTGAAATTTATATAGACAGAGGAGACTTCAGAAAAGATTTTGATTTAAATACGGCCGCTTTTATTTTTACTTCAGTAGTTTTAAACATTGATAAGTATGAACTAAATAACGAAAAAAATCACGGAGAAGTTTTGAAAAACATATGTGATTTAGTTGAAACCGGAATGAAGAAATGTTAGATTGGTCAACAGATCCTTCGAGAGTAGTACTAATAGCTATTCTCAGGATGACGGTATAAAATAGAATTAAAATTAAAATGTCATTCAGAAGGTACTGAAGAATCTAAAAAAAGAAACAGCTCTTCCCTATTGTATTAAAGGAGGCTGTTTTTTTGTATTACAACCCTAAATCTCCTTCAACTAAAATAATTTTAATCCTTCCTTTTGGATAAGATTTTTCTGAAATTAACCAGGAGTTGCAGATTCTTTTAGGGCTGCTGCAATCTATGCATTCCCCAGTCTTTTGACAGGGAAGGTTTAATTCAGGATGTCTTGCTGCATTTTTAGGAGCTATACTTCGTACTCTTTCCATGGCACCTTCTAAATTCTCGGTAATTTTATTTTTTCCAATAACTAAAACTACCCTTCTCGGTCCAAATACTATCCCAGCTATCCTATTTCCAACCATATCCAGATTTACCAATAATCCTGTAGTTGTAACAGCATTACTACCGGCAATAAAAAGATCGACATGAAGTGCATCTTTACTTGCTTGTATTTGCTCTTTTTGTGTTGCATTTTCATCAAAGGTTTCGATGAAATTGATACCTTCCATTTTCTTTAAATCTTCTAAGATACCTGTACTTTCAGCAGATAGGGAATCTCCGTATGAAACAGTTTTTGGATTTATTTCAGGAAAAATTTCTTTGAAGAATATTTCCTTAGCTTCTTTTTTGTTTTTCACATGGTAAACATCAAAATTATTTTTCTTTAGAGATGATATAGTTTTAGATATATCAGTCATATATAGGCTCCTTTATTTAATAGTTATAAATTTTAATCAAATCATAAAAGTTTGGTCTGTGAATACATTTATATTATGATTTATTATATCTTCTATACTCTAAGATAGTCAAGCAACACAAGGGGACAGTCCCTTTGTGTTGTAGATAGAGTTAATCAAAGTCAAGGAAATTGATAATAATTATCAATTTCCTTGACTTTAGCAGTGATTTTTGTTATTATTAAGTCATAGAAAATGTAATACAATTTAATAGAACCTTATTTAAAGACAAAAGGAGAATTCAAATGAATATATATAAAGATAAGATAGAGAAGATTAATGGAACAAAAATTTCTTTGGAAGATTATAAAGAAAAAATATCCGCATTGTTGAACAAAGCTAATATCGAAAAATTACCTTAGCATTAGATTAAACAGAAATTAAAATAACGGGACTATATAAGTCCCGTTATTTTTTATATGTCAATCTTGTTTTTTAATTATATAGAATATATAATTTTAACTAAGGAGGTATTTTATGGAGAATATAACACTATGGACTCGCCAAGATAAAAAAATTCTTGAATCTTTTAAAAATGGTATATATAGATGCAAAGAAGAATACATTAATGAAAAAATGGAAAATTTTTCAGATTATTATAAAAAAATATATAAGTGGTATAGTAAAAAAGCTGAAAAAATCGTTCCTAAACCAGATAATGATATAGAGTATCCTGTTTGGGTATCTCCCGATGAAGATATGCAGTTAAGACCAAATAGTGAATCTATAATTTTAAAACTATCAGTACCCAAAAATAAGGTTGTAATTACTGATTCAGAAAAATGGGGATATGTGGTTAATTTTCTATATTTGCCTAAAGGAGAAGAAGATTATAAAGAACATAAAAAGCTCTTAAAAAAATATAACATAAATGATCCAACTGAAATAATAATGGGTAATTTTTACCCTCAATTAAAAAGAAAAGTTGAAAAAAGTTGGGATAGATTGTTTGAGGATTATAGTATTTCCGAAACAAGACAGGGGACTATTTGGGAGATACATAGGAATGATATAGTTGAAATAATAGAGGAAAACTGAATTTTATATTTTCTTTATTTCAAAATTTATCATCCTTTGAGATTCATTAATTTCCGGCGATACTGTTTTACCTGTTTCAAAAGAAATATTTTTAAATAATTTATGTATTTCTTCTTTTGTTAGTTTTTCGTTATATAATAATTCGTATAGTTGATTTAGCTTAATATTGGCTTCATCAACTGCTCTGAAAAAAAGGTCGGGATATGATTCATGTCTTTTTTCATTTAAGTCGCAGGGATGAATCCAAGTATTGTGTTCTAAATTCATATAATCTTCCGTATCTTGAATGTCTTTAGTTATAATAGCTTTAGTAATAATATAAGGTTTTCTAATAATTTTTTCTATGAAAGAAAATACTTTAAATTTAACACCTTTTTTATCTGGAAATAGTTTAAGTAGTGAAGCAGCTTCTTTTAGACTATCATATACATCAGATTTTTTAAGATCTATATGGAAAAGTTCCTTCAATATTTTTTTGTTTATAGTATAGACTATATCACGGTCAATATTATTTAAAGTAAATATTTCGCCCATAGGAAATTCTAAAGGTCCTTTTTTTTCTAGCTTTTTTGTCATAAAAACATCTAAATACATTTCAAATTTTTTATGATAGTGGGGGTATATGTATGTATCAGGGTCTTCCTCGTTTTTCACCCCGGAGTAATAGAAAATAAATGGATGAGTTATAGAATCTAAGGTATGATGGCATACATATCCAAATAAATAGGATAGATACTTTTTCTTAAGCTCCTCATTTTTTAAACCTTTTATATATTCAGCCATTATAAAAAACAACTGGCTTGTAGGAGAAATATGAATTAATCCTCCGTATTTTTGTATACCCTTATCTTTTTTCCAGGGTGAAACTCCGTTGTATAAGAAAAAATCCGGACCCTGACATCCTAAGTCGAATAAACCTCTATTTAAATTTACAATATTTTTTGGACCGTAATTTAATTTTTCTAAAACTAACTCACCGCAGTAGTAGTGATTTAATAAATCTGACATAGTTACCTCCTGTGATTACTTATACTATATTTTATCATATTTCATGAAAATAAAAATATATAATTATTGACAACGGTATATACATTGTATATACTAAATTAGAGGTGATAAATATGTATACACAAATTAAAAAATGGGGAAATAGTAATGCAGTGAGAATTCCTAAGGAACTATTAGATACTCTTGGACTTAAAGAAAATGATAAAATTGAAATAAGAATAGAAAATAGTAAATTAATAATAGAACCCATATACAAGCATAGATCACTGGAGGAGAGAATTGCTGAATTTGATGGTGAATATAATTATGGCGAATGGGACACAGGAAGCCCAAAAGGCAACGAGGTACTATAATGACTTATAAGCCTAAACAAGGGGATATAATACTCTTAGAATTTGATCCTCAAGCCGGACATGAACAAAAGGGGAAAAGACCTGCATTGATAATCAGCAATAATTCATACAACAACTTTTTAAACATAGCTTTAGTATGTCCTATAACTCGAACTGATAGAAAATTCCCCCTTCACGTGAAACTTAATAATGATTTAAATACGAAGGGATTTATAATGTGCGAGCAAGTAAAAGCTTTAGATATAGAGGCAAGAAATGCAGTATTTTTTGAAAGAGTATCTAAAAAAATCATTGATGAAGTTGTTGACATTGTAATAGGATTTGTTGAATAAAACATCATATTACCTCTTGACTTTTGTTAGTTGAGAGGGTATTATTTATATATCAATTGAATGATTGCTCATATGTTCAGATGAAAGGATGTTTTTATGAATAAAAAAGATATAGATACCTGCGATACCTACTGTATCCACGATGATAGGGTAGATGAGGTAAGAAAAAAAATGCCTCAAGAAGAAAAACTTTATGATTTAGCAGAATTTTTTAAAGTATTTGGAGACTCAACCAGGGTAAAAATACTTTACACTCTTTTCAATCACGAAATGTGTGTCTGCGACATAGCAGCAGTTTTATGTATGAGCCAATCAGCTGTTTCTCATCAACTTAGATCTTTAAAAAATGCCAGGTTGGTTAAGAGCAGAAGAGATGGTAAGATAGTTTACTATTCTTTAGATGATGATCATGTAAAGACTGTATTTGAGCAGGGGTTCGAGCATATAAATCACGGATTAACAGACAGGAGGAAATAATGAGTGAAAAACTAAACTTAAAGTACGATGAAGACAGAGGAACTTACTACGAAGAAGTGCAAGTAGATAGTCATGACTGCGACACCTGCTCTTGTGGAGGTTGTCAAGAAAAAGTAAAAGAAGAAACTATCTTTGAAAAAGTTGAAGAAAACAGCGGATGTTCTTGCGGACACTGCAGTGTAGATATAGATGTAACAAAAATAGAACCAGAAAAGGATTCAAAAAAAAACTTAAATAACCTGGGAAAGAGATTTACAGAAGACCAAATAGAGATGGGCAGTATAATACTAGGAGCATTACTTTTTATTGCCGGACTTATATATAATGGGAATTTCTATGTGGACTTAAGCCTCTACATGACTGCTTATCTAATATTAGGATTTGAGATTATTTCTAAAGCTGTCAAAAACATATTAAAGGGAGATTTCTTCGATGAAAACTTTTTAATGTCTATAGCTTCAATTGGAGCTATAGCTTTAGGGGAATATCCTGAAGCAGTAGGAGTTATGCTTTTTTACAGGGTTGGAGAACTACTTCAGGACAGAGCAGCAGATAATTCTAAAAGGTCTATAAAAGCATTATTAAATATTAAACCTGATTATGCAAACCTGGTATTAGATGGAGTAAGTAAAAAAGTATCGCCAGGGGAAGTATCAATAGGAGATATGATTTTAGTAAAACCGGGAGAAAAGATACCTTTAGATGGCAGAATAATTAACGGCAATACAGCAGTTGATAATTCAGCTCTGACAGGAGAATCTATACCGGTAGATTTAGAAGAAGGAGACAGGGTACTAAGCGGTGGTATTAATAAACAGGGACTTATAACAGTAGAAGTAGAAAAAGAATTTAAAAATTCTACGGTTTCAAGAATATTAGATTTAGTACAGAATGCCAGTAGTAAAAAATCTAAAACTGAAAATTTTATCACTAAATTTGCTAAATACTATACTCCTGGGGTTGTATTTTTAGCAACAGCGATAGCATTTATACCTCCTTTAATTCTAGAAGGAGCAGAGTTTAGAGACTGGATATATAGAGGATTGATATTTTTAGTAGTATCATGTCCTTGTGCTCTAGTACTTTCTATTCCACTAGCTTATTTTGGTGGACTAGGGGCAGCATCCCACCACGGTATACTTATAAAAGGTGGTAACTATTTAGAAGCCTTAACTAAGGTGGATAAGGTCATATTTGACAAAACCGGAACCTTAACTAAAGGAAAGTTTAAGGTAACGAAAGTAGTTGGGGTTAATGGCTTTAGTAAAGAAGAGGTATTAGAATATGCAGCTTACGGAGAAGCTTTTTCAAATCACCCTATAGGAGAATCTATAAAAGATAAATACGGAAAAGAAATAAATGAAGAAAAAATTCGGTCTCAAAAAGAATTAGCTGGATTTGGTATAGAAGTGGAAATCGACGGTAAGAAAATTCTTGTAGGTAATAGAAAATTAATAGATATAAAAGAAATATCCATTGATGAAGAAATAAAGGATCAGGGAACCCTGGTGTATTTAGCAGTAGAGGGAAAATTTGCAGGATATATACTTATAAAAGACGAACTTAAGGCAACAGCTATAGAAGCAATAAAAAACCTTAAGAAGTTAAATATAAAAAAGACGATTATGCTTACGGGAGACAATGAAAGTACAGCCTCTGAAATTGGTAAAATTATTGGAATAGATGAATACTACTCACAACTTTTACCTGAAGATAAGGTTAGAATATTAGAAGATAATTTAAAAGATGAAGAAGGAAAAACTATATTTGTAGGAGATGGAATTAACGATGCTCCAGTAATAGCAAGAGCAGATGTTGGAGTAGCTATGGGAGGACTTGGCTCTGATGCGGCAATAGAAGCAGCGGATATTGTGCTTATGACCGATGAACCTGAAAAGCTTGTACATGCATTTAAAATTGCTAAAATGACAAGAACTATAGTATGGCAAAACATTATCTTTGCACTAGGTATAAAAGCTTTGGTAATGGTACTGAGTACCTTTGGGCTGGCTCAAATGTACCAGGCGGTATTTGCCGATGTTGGAGTAGCCCTAATAGCAGTATTAAATTCTGTTAGAATTTTGAAAATAAAATTATAAAAATAATAAAAAAACAAGGGTAGATCTTTAAAGAATCAACCCTTTTTTTGTAATTCTTAAGAATAAAAAGATATGAGATTTAATAGAATAAATATTATTTGTTGAAATATTTTATTTTTCTATTTTACTGCATGCTTATCTACTACAGAAGTATCATCTGGTAATTTAATAAGTATAATAAGACCTATTAAGAACAAGGGCATCAAGGCTAAGATGCTGTTTCTGGCAGATCCTGTGATGTCAGTAGTGAAAGCCATAATAAAGGGACCTAATATTGCAGCGAATTTTCCGAAAATGTTGTAAAAGCCAAAGAACTCGTTGGAATTTATCTTAGGAATTATCTTTGCATAGTAGGATCTACTTAAAGCCTGTATACCTCCCTGGGCAGAACCTATTAAGGCACCTAAAACAAATACTTGATTTATAGAATTAATAGTATATGCATAAACACAGACTACCAAGTAGGTCATTATTGCAACCATTATCATTTTTTTTGCCGTAAATTTTTTAGCTAGTGTACCGTAGAGTATTGCAAAAGGAAAGGCTATTATTTGTACTATTAAAAGAATACCTAATAGTACAAACATATCAAAGGAATCTCCCCCTATAACGCTTTGGGAATATGGAACAGCCATTTTTATAATTGTATCTACACCATCGATGTATAGAAAATAAGCAATTAAAAATATGAATACCGTTTTATGCTTTCTTATATTTTTAAAGGTTTTAAATAGTCTTTTAAAACTTTTTTTGACGGGATTAGGTTCAGGCTCTATGTAATATGTCTGTTCTACGGTTTTTATCATTGGTATTGTGAATAAACCCCACCACAATGCTGTGATTACAAAGCCAAGCTGATAACCTAAATACTCATCCATTCCAATAAAGTATACTACTGCCAAACTTATACCAAAAGGTATAACACTTGCTATATAACCGAAAGCAAATCCGTTAGCCGACACTTTGTCCATTTTTTCATCAGTTGTTGTATCAACTAAAAATGCATCGTAAAATATGTTAGCTCCAGCAAAACCAATAGCCGTTAAAATATAGAAAACTATTAAAAGCTGCCACATCCCGTAGGGAACTACTGCTAATGCTCCTGTAAATATAATTCCAAGAAGAAAAAAGAATATAAAAAATCTTTTCTTTTTATCTTTGTAATCGGCTATTGTACCTAAAATAGGACTTAGTATGGCTACTAAAATACTTGCAATAGAATTAAAGTATCCTAAATCCATACTACTACCGGAGCGAAACATACCAAAATATATAGGAAGTAAGGCGGTGGTAATAGCCATAGAATAAGCGGAGTTTCCGCAATCGTATAAAATCCAGCTAATCTCTTTCTTAGTATAATTTTTCATGATATCATTCCTTTTAGTATATTTATTTAGCGTTTATGTAATTATTATACTATAATTAATAAAAAATTTCTGTTAATTTTTAGGAAAATTTCTTTGTCAACAAAACTGTGGATAAACCTGTGGACACTGTGGGTAAGTCCTGTGAATTCAATACTTAACATAGATTTAACAATTCTCAGGGCATTATGAGCAATTGACACAAACATTGATATGACTAAGATGCAAAGTATTAAATAATTTGTATAAATATTATTGTGGATAACTTTGTGCACTACTAAAATAAAAACTCCCCAAGGGAGTATTCACTATTTTAGCATAGTTATACTTTTGGAGAGTTCGTTTATACTTTGTGTGAGGATTGTTAGCTTTCCTTCTATTCTTACAAG
>JAWSUU010000004.1:0-36387 GCA_033549325.1 Bacillota bacterium
GTGTTACTACCACGGAATCTTCTGTAGAAGATGATGAGACAACGGAAACTGATGAAGAAACAGAGGAAGTAGTTGAGGAAGAAAGTCCGGAAGAAGATACATCTGTATTACCTGAAATGGATATTGAACTTACTGATGAAGAAAAGGCTTTAGTCTTTAAATACATTGGCAAAATAGATATCAATTATTTGATGGGCTTAACTAGTGATGGAATAACTGAAGATGAAAATATATTAATAATAGAGCACCTTAAAGAGAGACTGACTTTAGAAGAGTATGAGGAAGTAGAAGATTTGATTATTAAATTCCTATATTATTTAGAACAAGAATAAAACTACATTTGTGATTGATACAATATTTATCCTCTGATATACTAAGACATAGGTAAATATTGAGACAGAAAATTAAATATACAGACTATGAGAAGATATTTGCTTTAGCAGGTATCTTTTTGTTAATTTTAAAGATAAAATAATTTAAAAAGAGAGGTAAATATTATGGCAAAGATTGAACAAAGACTATATGAACTTGGAATTGAAATACCAGCACTTTACGAACCGGTAGCAAACTATCTGAGTGTACGTAAAACAGGTAATTTACTGTATCTTTCAGGAGCGGGACCTTTAGTTGATGGAGAAATAGAATACAAAGGGAAAATTGGGAAAGAGTTAAATAAAGAAGATGGATATATAGCTGCAAGACTATCTGCATTAAATATGCTTAGTATATTAAAAAATGAGCTGGGAGATCTGGATAGAATAGAGAAGATAATAAAATTGCAGGGCTTTGTCGCTTGTAGTGATGATTTTTACGACCAACCTTTTGTTATAAATGGAGCTTCAGATTTATTTGTGGAAGTTTTCGGAGAAGCTGGAAAGCATGCTAGAGCAGCATTAGGTACAAATGTTTTGCCTTTCAATACTCCGGTAGAGATATTATTAATTGTTCAAATTAGGGAGGACATAAAATGATAAAAAAAGATTATCAATTGAAGTATATGTCCTGGCCTCAAATTAAAAATAAAATGGATAAGGGTTATGATACGGTGATAATAGTACTAGCTTCTACAGAACAACATGGACTTCATCTGGCGGAATGCACTGATGAGATTATAGGTCTTGGTATTGCTGATGGTTTAGCTGAAAGATTAGGAAATGCTCTAATAGCACCTCCTATAATCCCGGGACTTTCTGATCATCATATTGCTTTTCCAGGAAGCCTTTCCTTAAGAAGCAAGGTATTTAACGGCATAATTGAAGATTATGTAAAATCCTATATTAAACATGGATTTAAGAAGTTCATCTTTATTCCTTCTCATGGTGGAAATATGAAGGTAACTGAGAGTATGGTTGAAATACTTAAAAAGAAATATTCCAAATTAGAATTTAAAAATACGATAACCTTAGACTTCTTATTAAAAAGTGCATCTAAATTTGAAAAGGATTACGATTTACCTAAGGGAAGTTGTGGAGGCCATGCATGTGCTTATGAAACCTCTATTATGCTTTATTTAGAACCGGAGTTGGTAGATATGGAAGCGGCTAAAGCCGGATATGTAGGAAAACAGGATAATGAATTTCTTGATAATATGTTTAAAAAAGGTATTGCCGGGATATCTGAAATAGGCGTTTTAGGAGATCCTACTGTAGCTACAGCAGAATTGGGAGAAAAGTTTTTTAATACCATATTAGATGAAATAGAGAAGATGGTGTAAAAGAAGGTGAAAGATTGAAAGTAAAAATAGAAATAGTTAAAAACGACGTAAGCAAAATAGAAAAGGCAAGTGTAGATTTTTTAAATGAAGATGCGGCTAAAAAAACCTTAAAATTTCATTCTAGTTTTAAACAATATGAAGAAACGCCTTTAGTTGAGCTAAATAATCTTTCAAAATATTTAGGACTGAAGAATATATTTGTAAAAGATGAATCTTATAGATTTGAACTTAATGCTTTTAAGGCTTTAGGTGGAAGTTATTCTATAGGAAAATATATAGCTGAAAGATTAGGAAAAGATATTGATGATATTTCTTATGATGAGATGATTTCCCAGGAAATAAAAGATAAGCTTGGTGACATTACCTTTATTACTGCCACCGATGGCAATCACGGTAGAGGAATAGCATGGACCTGTCAGCAGTTAAGACAAAAGGCTGTAGTATATATGCCTAAAGGAAGTGCTTTAGAGCGAAGGGATAATATAAAAGCGCACGGAGCTAAGTGTGAGATCCTAGATATGAACTACGATGAATGTGTAAAATATGCTTATGAAGAGTCAAAGAGAAATGGATACGTAATGATTCAGGATACATCCTGGGAAGAATACGAAGATATACCTAGATGGATAATGCAGGGATATTTGACTATGGCATATGAAGCTTATTTAAAACTTGAGGTAAGAGATGTAATACCTACCCATGTATTTTTACAGGCTGGAGTTGGGGCTATGGCAGCTGCAGTAACAGGATTTCTTTCTTCAATTTACGGGAAAAACAAACCGAAGATAACTATCGTTGAACCAAATAAAGCAGCATGTATATTTAAAACTGCAAAGATTGATGACGGTAAAATTCACTACATCAAGGATGAGATGGATACTATTATGGCAGGGCTAGCCTGCGGTGAGCCTGTGACCATAGGATGGGATATACTCCACTCAAATTGCGAAAATTTTTTATCTGTACCGGATGAATTATCAGCTCATGGTATGAGAGTTTTTGGAAATCCACTAAAAAAAGATGAAAGAATAATCTCCGGTGAAAGTGGTGCTGTGACCCTAGGGGTTGTATCATATATTATGCAGCATAAAGAGTTAAACCATATAAAGAAAGCCTTGGAATTGGATGAAAATTCTGTGGTGCTACTCTTTAGTACAGAAGGAGATACATATAAAAAGGGATATAGAGATATAGTGTGGAATGGAAAATATGAGAATAGATGATAAAAATCATTACTTTAATTATCTTTAATACCTAAAATCATGATATAATCTAAGTAACAATTAGATGACGGTGAAGGCTTTATAGATTTAGGTAGAGATAATGTCTTCGAATATAATGATGATGGAGATTTAATATTGGAATACGATGGTACATGGATGGCTGTAAACGATAGGATAGTAGGTTATTACATGACCAGTTACGAAGGAGTATTTGATGATACATATTATCTTGGAGAACCTTATTATGCCACCGGTGAATGGTACATAGAAAACTTGACCATCTCCAATTTAGAATATATGATGAGTTATAAGATTACTGATATATACGGAAACAGCTACTGGACTCCAGTAATAAAAGACTAAAAAGAGAGGTATAACTAATGATTAGAGAAATGAGAAGAAAAAAACAATTGCTTTCAAAAGAAGATACAGTTGAAATTTTGAAAAGATGTACCCACGGTGTAATGGCTTGTTTGGGTGATGATGATTACCCATATGCAGTACCCTTTAATTATGTATATCATAATGAAAAAATATACTTTCACTCTGCAAAATCCGGTCAAAAAATAGAATCTATAATAAAAAACCCAAAGGTTTCCTTTGCAGTAGTAGATAAAGACAAAATTGTAAGTGAAGAATACACCAGTTACTTTAGAAGTGTCATAGCCTTTGGTAAAGCAAGAATAGTAGAAGGTGATGAGTGGACAGATGGATTTATGGCTTTAGTGGAAAAGTATTCGGGAGATATGCCTGGGGAAGCAAAAAAGAAAGAAGTAGAAGGATGTACTAGATCTCATGTTGTTGCCATAGATATAGATCATTTAACTGGAAAAGAAGCAATAGAATTAGTAAAAGGTAAATAGGAGAATTATAAATGAAAACAAAACTTACAGAACTGTTAAACATTAAGTACCCTATATTTCAGGGAGCTATGGCTTGGGTATCAGAAGCCAACCTTGCATCTGCAGTTTCAAATGCTGGAGGAGCGGGTATTATAGCTACCGGCGGCAGAGATGTTGACTGGGTAAAGGAGCAGATAGACAAAGCTAAATCTCTCACAGATAAACCTTTTGGAGTAAATGTAGTATTAATGGATAAAATCAAAGATGAAATAATAGATGTTATATGTGAAAAAAAAGTGGATTTTGTAACCTTAGGAGCTGGAAATCCCGTGCCATATATTGAGAAATTTCATGAAGCCGGGATAAAAGTAATACCAGTTGTACCAAACCTTAAGCTTGCTAAAAGAGTGGAAGCAAAGGGAGTAGATGCATTAATCATAGAAGGAATGGAGGCAGGAGGTCATATTGGTAAATTAACATCTTTAGCATTAATGACTCAAGTTATTCCTGAAATCAACATACCGGTAATTGCAGCAGGTGGATTTGCAGACGGACGGGGTCTTGCTGCAGCTTTAGTAATGGGAGCGGCTGGTGTCCAAATGGGCACAAGATTTTACGTATCTGAAGAATGTGCTGCACATATCAATGCTAAAAAGGTTATAGTTGATGCAAAGGACACAGATACAGAAATCACAGGTTACCTTAGAGGTCATGCAGTAAGAGGTATAAGAAATAAAATGACTGAGAAATATCTACAGATGGAGAAAGATTATGCATCTGAGGAAGAACTACACAAAATAAGACTTGGTACCAGCAGAAGAGGACCTATAGATGGAGATGTAGACTGGGGATCAGTGCAGGCTGGACAAAGTCTTACAGTTATAAAGTCTATAGATAGTTGCGAAACTATAATACAGAGAATAATGAAAGAAGCAAAAGAAGCATTATTAAATCCTTATTTTACAATAGATTAAAGATGGTAAAACCAGCTCAATCAAGCAATTGAAGGAGCTGGCTTTTCATTTAAGATAAAATTAGAATATTTAATTAACACATAAGTAACCATTAATATTGACCAAATTTCTAAAAAATTAACAAAATATCCTAAATAAGGTATTCCATTACTACTATTTGCTAGGAAACCATTGGTACCTTTTATTGCTATTGCTGTAATAACGAAGGGAAAGGTAAAGGCTGAATAGCTTGGATAAAATTTAATTCTTAGCATTTTAGGCATATAAGCAATAACGGAAATGAACATCACAAAGGATAAAATCCCTAAAAATCCAACCATAAGTATATTTTTTTCTGGGAATGAATTTAAATATCCAGCTAAACATAAGCTGGCTGGTGCAGCAAAGATAGTAATAGTTGGTAATGCTGGTTCTGGGATTTCTTTTGTTTTTAACACCCTGTATAATACTACCGGAAGTAGTAGGATATAGGAAATGAATCCAAACCAAAAAATATATTGACTAAGAGTAACTAAACCATATGCAGGTGCTGTTACACTTGCACATATTATACCAACATAAACAATGAAATAACTTGGAAAAACTTTTTTTATATTAAATTTTATTATATATTTTTTGGTGAAATAAATTATAAGTAAAATATGTATAATTAATCCAGCGAACCAAATAATTTTTGCTGCTGTTTGTAAATATGGATTGATATATGTGGATAGAAGCATCACACCCATTGAAAAAGTAGGCATAACACTTGCAACAACTGGATTTTGAAAACCTTCTTTAATACACTTTGGATTAGATATAGCCTTTAGCGTAAGGATTATAAATATTATTCCGGACAATGCTCCCAGTATGTACCTATATGAAGTTCCATAGGATTGAAGAAGATTTCCAGCAGCTGCCAATCCAAGCATAAGTCCAGCTATAGGGATAGGAGTGTTTTTAATTAGTTTATTCATACTATCCTCCTGTAATTATAAAGCATTTATATTTTCATGTCTGGTTATCTTTGCCGATATTTCTGGGTCTTCAAGAAACTTTTCTGCTACCCAGGCAGCTACTTCACCAGTTATTTGTACACAGTGAGCTTTTCTTTCAGGACTTACAAATTCGTAATCTTTTATTAAAACTCTACAGCATGTACTTTTGTAAGTTTCTCTTATATAATCATGAAGAGATGCAGAAATAGGGAACATTTTATCTTTCATAGGATCACCGTGATTTCTGCCGTAAACCATGCCGAGAGCCATAGAACCACCGCTGACAGCACCACATAGACACCCCGACTTACCTAATCCAATAGGAAATCCAGAAGCTAATTTTGTTATTTCCTGTGGGAAAGGATTGTCGAGAAGTTGATTAATGGTGTGTACAACTGCTTCTGAGCAAAAAAATTCTCCTCTTTCAAAATATCCTTCTGCCTGTTTTCTAACCTTGTCTAATATCATTTCTTTTTTCATATTAACCTCCAAAATTTTATAAATTCACATTTAATTATAAATAATAATTTCACAATTATCTAATAGAAATATTTTATGAGTCATAGACGAAGGATAGATGAAACTTATAGTAGAATAATAAATGCAATAGGTTAACCCTGGATAAATAGAATTTAGACAATTATTTATAAATATTTTCAATATTTTATAGGAAAGTGTTATAATAAAGTCAATATATATAACTTGAAAAATATTGAAATCTTTTTATATTAAAATATTATATATTTAATTTAAAATACAAATTTATAAAGCATGAAAAGAGATTGGAATGAAAATAGAAGAATTAATAAGCATTGCTTCAGAGTTTTTAGAAACTTCTCCAAATAATTATAAAAAAAAAGGAGATGCTATATCTGAGAAATCTATAGGTATCAAGATATTTGCTCAAAATTTATAGAAGAAATTAAAACAAAATTCAAGCCTCGTTACGGTTGTGGGAAATGTCAGGTAAATGTATCCTGTGAAAGTTTTATACCTTTGAATGAATATTAAACAGCTGCAATCCTTCTATAATAAAAGGATTACAGCTGTTTTTTTAAATTAACTGATCCATCCAGTTCCTTTTTTATCTATTGACCAATTTCCATTTGTGTATTTTACAATTATTTCATCATATCCTATAGCACCTAGTCCAGAACGCCACTTAGATACATTCATAGTTATGGAATTGTTCTGTATAGGTTCGTCTTCAATTCTAAATAGAATGCCTTCTTCAAAGTATAAATCTTTTATGTATCCTTCATCTTTTAACTCTTCATAGGTTATATCTAGAACTGTGTATCCATATTTTTCAACATCTTTTAATAATTCTGCTTTTTCATCCTTGTTGAGATTTGATATTAAAGATGTATCTAAGGCTATATATTTAATGTTGGCGTTTAAACCGGTATCTTCTTCATATAGAGTGTCTATAACTAAGGAAAATGCTCCGATTTTATCAATTTCTTCCTCTTGGCCACATGAAGAAGCTACCAAGGCAAGTGCTAAAATCAATATTAAGAATACCTTTATGTGTATATTTTTATTTGTCATAATATTACCTCCCTATATACTAATAGACAGTATTTTTAGGAGTTTTGTTCCAAATTAAACAGAAATACCACCGTCATTGTTTAAAAACAAAAGCTCGTACTCCTTTACAGGTCTTCCTTTTGATGCTTCTTTTTTTAAATAATTTACCTTAGCTAATTTTTTATCTACTAGTTTATTCAATATCCTGTTAGCAGATCTGTTTGCTATACTCAGTATTGAAGATAAGTTTAATGAAGTTAATTTATTTGAACTGATTTTTTTTGTATAATTAGTTATTTTGCCCAAATATTCCTGGCTAAGGCCTGTTTTTTCAGCTAGTTTTTTTATATATGGGTCATTTTCAAATGAATAATCTTCTTTTGGATTTTTGTTTAAAGGTCCGGTTATCAGTAAATTTTCCCCCACATAATAGCTGCAACTTTCACTACATTTATTAGATTCTTTTAATGCTGAATAAGCATTATTTTGAGCTTGGGTAATATTTTTTCCGCTTCCATATCCTATAGAAAAACTCACTTTAATTAAATTTTCAATGTGATTTTGTATACCGCAAGATTTAAATTTATCCGTTAACTTATAAATTTCTTCGATGGTGGTTATAATCTGGACTATTTCGTCTTTTTTCTGAAGTATGAAATCATATCCTTTTTCTTTAGTCATTTTCAAAATTTCACTTTGGATAGTTAAAAGAGAAATTTCTTTTTCAGTGTTATCTAGATATTTAGAAGATTGTTTATTTAAAGAAATGTAAATAGCAGCAATTCTATTGTTATTTAACTTGCTGTATTTAACTTCATTTATTGCTTTTAAGAGTATTTCAGTGAGATATTCAACTGAAGGTTGGATAAAGTGAAATTTAATATTATTTTTTTTAAATTCGTCAATTAATAATCCAAATCTTGTAATAGAAAGGTCTATCTTATCATTTTTCCATAGATTAAGGTGGTTATTTAATACAAAATCAGAATATCTTTCTGGATTATCAGGTTCCCAGGGTAAAAAGTATGGTCTTGATTCTTTAGGGAAAATATCCTTGAATTCTTTTATGTTTTCTTTACTGCAAAAATCTATGTAAACTCGATTGCTCTTTAGTTCCGGGTTATTCATAAATATAGTTAGGATTTCTTTATATATATGAGATAGGTCATCGTAGATTACATAATATGGTTTATCAAAGGGTTCTACTTCATCTATTAGATACTTGTGGAGAATAGGTCCACTAAAAATAAAGGCATCAACTTTACTATAATTATTAACAAAGTGAAGCTTAATATCTTTTTTGTTTTTAGATACAAAATAATGTATATTACATAAATTGTTTAGCTTCTTTTCTGCTATTTCTAGGTTTGGTAGATGACTCTCAGATGTTATAATTCCTAATTCTACTTTCAAAATTATCACCTCGATATTAATATTATAACATTTATTAAAAAAATGAAATAAAAATTTACCCAGCCTATTGACTTATTAATTATGAATTGATAATATAATTATAATAAGACATGTCATAAAATGTCAATAAAAAAGAAAGGGTGATAACATGACAGATAAAAACAAACTTTTAGAGATGGCAGAATCAATCCAAAATGAAATGGTGACCTACAGAAGATACTTGCATCAAAATCCAGAAATTGGCCTTGATTTGCCGGGGACAAAAAACTATGTAAAAGAAAGACTTATAGGATTTGGCTATGAAGTTGAAGATTGTGGCAAATCAGGATTAGTAGCAGTAGCTGGAAAGAAAAAAGATGATAAGGTGTTTCTTATCAGAGGGGATATGGATGCTCTTCCTATTAAAGAAGAGACAGATTTAGAATTCAAATCTGAAAATGGAAAGATGCATGCCTGTGGTCACGATTTTCATACATCTATGATGCTTGGAGCTGCAAAAATTTTAAAGAAATTTGAAGATGAAATTGAGGGAAGAGTAAAGTTAATGTTTCAACCGGCTGAAGAAACTCTAGTAGGTGCAAAAGAAATGATTGAAGCTGGAGTATTGGAAAATCCTAAAGTTGATGCAGCACTTATGATTCATGTTATGACCGGTATGCCTATCCCGGAAGGTATGATTATAGTTCCTCCAGAGGGAGCATGTTCGGCTGCTTCTGATTGGTTTGAGATTCATGTACAGGGTAAAGGTGGTCACGGTGCTATGCCTGATACTACTGTAGATCCTATTAATGTAGCTTCTCATATACATCAATCACTGCAGGCAGTTAACTCAAGGGAATTACCACCTTCCCAAACAGCAGTACTAACAATAGGTATGTTTAAAGCAGGAGATACGTCGAATGTTATTCCTGATAAAGCTCAAATGAACGGAACAATAAGGACTTTCGATCCTGAAATGAGGAAATTTATAAAGGATAGAATTAAAGGAATTTCTGAAAATACAGCAAAGGCTTTTAGAGCAGAAGCTGAAGTAAAAATACTTGACGGTTGTCCTTCATTAATAGTAGACAAAGCTTTATCTCAATCTACTTATGATAATTTAACTGAACTATTAAGCGAAAAAAAAGTGTTGAAATGGGAAGACTTGATGGGCGGAAATAAAATGTCTGGATCAGAAGACTTTGCTTTTGTAAGCGAGAAGGTTCCTTCAGTAATGATCGCTTTATCAGCTGGAGATGCTAATAAAGGCTTTAACTATCCACAGCATCATCCTAAGGCAATATTTGAAGAATCTGTATTATCAACTGGAGCCGCAGTTTATGCATATGCAGCAATGAAGTGGCTAGAAAAAAACAAATAATATTTATTAAGGAGGATTTATATGGGATTTAGAGAAATTTCTAATAGCGGACTGCTTTATATTTTAGTAATCATAGGGCTAGCTTATATAATATTTTATGCAGCAGTTTTTCTTAGAAAAAGTTATAAAAGATGTATAGAATTAGGATTTACAAAAAAAGAAGTTAATAATGTTATTAAATCATCTCTTGCCTTTACTGTTGTACCAAGTATAGCTATAGTAGTAGGTTTCTTCTCCTTAGCAGCGGTATTAGGGATTCCTTGGCCTTGGTGGAGATTGTCGGTAATAGGATCTGTAGGTTATGAGTTAATGGCTGCAGACATAGCATCAAAGGGCATGGAATTTTCTTCATTAGCAGCTATGGCAGACGCTAATGATCCATCGGTATTTGTATCTATTATGATAGTTATGACAGTAGGTATTTTAGGTGGACTAGCAGCACTTTTAATTTTCGGGAAAAGGTTTACAACGAAGCTTATGCAGGCAAGAGAAAAAAAGGAAAATACCTGGGGCATTTTAATGAATGCATGTTTTATGCTTACATTACTAGCAGTTTTCATACCGATAATGATTATAACCGATAAGATTAGTGCTCTAACCTTATTTACTAGTGCTGTTATTACATTGTTGCTGGGTATAATAATTAAAAAGTTTAGAGTTTACTGGCTTGGAAATTTTGTTCTTGCAATTACCTTGATACTTTCAATGGCAGCTTCAGTAGGCTGGCAAGCACTTCTTAATTAGGAGGGATTTAAATGTCAAAAGAAAAATATAAATTAGATGAATATAATAATTGGGTACATAGATTTGGTAGAATAGGTGGATTTGTTGCTATTACATATATGTTATCTATTCCATTTATAATTGGAATAATGTATGATGCTTTACCTACAATGTCTGATGTGCTTAAAGGTGGAATAGGAGTTTTAGCTTTGTTTATACCTATAGGTATTTCAGAGGTAATTAGCTATACTCCAATTTTAGGTTCTTCAAGTTATTTAACATTTTTAACTGGAAATATATTAAATTTAAAAGTTCCTTGTGTTTTAAATGCTCTAAAACTATCAAATACAGACCAAAACACTCATGAAGGAGATGCAATAGCAACAGTTGCCGTAGCAGCATCATCTATTCTAACAATGCTTATTATAATGGTAGGTGTCTTGTTGATTGTACCGTTAAGACCTGTTTTAGAAAGTCCTGTTGTAAGTAAAGCTACAGCTTATATTCTACCAGCACTTTTTGGTTCAATGCTTTTAGGTTTTATAGGAAAGGGTAGCGGAGAGTATGTTATAGAAAACAAGTTACTGGCAATAGTTCTGCCGGTTATCATTGTTTCATTAACTACGATGTTTGGTATTTTAACATCTGGTCTTGAAGGAATAGCAATAATTTTAATGCTTCCTATAACCCTTATTGGAGCTAGGGTGCTTTGGAAAAAAGGAATAATAAGAGTTAAAAAACGTGAAGAAACAAATAGTAAAGTTAAAGAGAATTAATAATCATTTTAAGGAGCAAAAATTATGAGACTAGAAAATAAAGTGGTTTTGGTAACAGCCTCAACAAGGGGAATAGGTCTTTCCATAGTAAAAAAAATTGCTGATGAAGGTGCTACAGTTTATATGGCTGTTCGAAACTTAGAAAAAGCGGATAAAATTATTAATGACATTAGGGCTAAAGGTTCAGTAAAAAAAGTTTACTATGATGGTTACAAAAAAGAAACGTATATTTCGATGATAGACGAGGTTGTTGAAAATGAAGGACGAATAGATGTTTTAGTTAACAATTTTGGTACTTCAAATCCAAAAAAAGATTTAGATATAAAAAATACAGATTACGAAGAATTCATAAATACTATAGACTTAAACCTTGCAAGTGTATTTATAGCCTCACAAAGAGCTATAAAACATATGAGTAAAAAAGGTGGTGGATCAATTATAAATATTTCATCCATCGATGGATTAGTCCCTGATTTATCTCAGATATCTTATGGTACCAGTAAGGCTTCTATTAATTATTTAACTAAAATTATTGCTGTACAATGTGCAAGAGATAATATTAGGTGCAATGCTGTACTTCCCGGTATGACGGATACAGATGCAGTTATGGATAATTTAACTGATGAATTTAAAGAGTTTTTCTTAAAACATACACCAATTAAAAGGATGGCTAAATCTGAAGAAATAGCATCAGCAGTTGTATATTTTGCAAGTGATGAATCTAAATTTACTACTGGGCAGATTATGGATATATCTGGAGGGTTTGGAATGCCAACTCCGGTATTTGGAGATATGGTAGATATGAAAGAAAAGAGATAAAAATTGAGGAAACTTAAGCAAGATATTAATATACTAATTAACATGATAACACAAGGGGATTGGACTGTCCTCCTGTGTTATCACATATTTAATCTGCGAAGAATTAGTTTTAATTAATTAAGACTAATTCTTCGTAATATAATTATAATTTATTAAAAGAAAGGTAAAATTTTATGACAAATTCTAATTTAAATACACCAGTAAAAAATCCATGGACAACATATTCTTTTATATTGGGTAGTGTATTTTTCATGTTGGTAATTTTAGGTATGAACACTCCGGCCTATCCTATGATTTCTGCAGAGCTTGGTATTAGTGCTGCTTATATTGCATGGATGAGTGCTGCTTATTCCATGAGTGCTGCTGTCTTAGCTCCTATGATGGGCCGTATTGGAGACTTAATCGGGATAAGAAAAATTTTGCTTGGAGGATTGTTTATTTTTTCTTTTGGCTGTGCAGTTTTATGGATTGCACCAAACTATCCATTAATCTTATTGGGACGGTTTGTCCAAGGTTTAGGTGTCGCTTCTATATTTCCTGCCACTATGTCTTTTGCTGGTCGCTTTTTCCCACGGTATAAAGCGCCTAAAGCTTATACTGCATTTGGTGCGGTCTGTACTGGAGGAGTTATTTTTGGACCAGTCCTATCTGGATTCATAGTTGCAAATTATGATTGGCGTTATATATATGCTTTTGGTACTGTTGTTATGGGCATTGCTTTTTTAATTAATATATTTGTAATGCCTCAAGTTGAAGTGGTAAAGAGCAACTTTTCTAAATTCGATTATGCAGGATCTATTACATTATTTATTGCTATTGGAAGTATATTAGTATTGCCAACATTAGCCAGTCAAATAGGTTGGACTTCAATACCTGCATATATTTTAATAGCATTATTTGTTATTTTTATTACAGTATTTATTAAGACTGAAAGGAAAGCAAAAAATCCTTTAATGAATATTAAGCTCATTGTATCGAAGGAATTTTCTATACCAAGTCTTTTTTATATGACCAGTGCAGGATTTACTACTGCACTTTTATATTTACTTTCTTATTTTATTGTAGGTGGGTTGGGACTTTCGCCTACAATCACAGGTTATTGGACCATGACGGTTTTTGTTGTTTCAACTGCAGCAGCTCCAGTAGTCGGTAAATTATTAACTAAATTTAATTGGAGGAGTGTAGCATTCATTCCTGCTTTATTATGGGCGGGGACTATCATTTTATTTGCAACCATGGATTTTTCTACTTCTATGTATTTACTATTTATTGGTGCAGTAACATCTGGACTGGCTATGTCTTTTGGCACACCATTAAATACGTCTGCTGCTATGAATAATGTTTCTGAAGTAAACCGTGGGTCGGCTTCTGGTACTTTTAGAATGATAGGCGATTTGGGAGCTCCCATTTTTGTTGCTATATTTGTTCCTCTTTTGTCTGTTTTTGGAAAAACAGAACAGGGACCAAATTTTGCTTTATCTTTTCCAAAGGTCGCTATATTTATGCTAATTCCTGCTGCCTTCATGATTTTTCTTGCCTTTATTTATCCTAAGCATGATCCAAAGGTAATTGAAGATATATTAGAAAAAGAGTAGGATAAACACAAGGGGACAGTGAACTGTACCCTTGTGTTATCAGAGTCATTCCGAGCTTGTCGAGGAATTTTAGAACAGCTAAGATACTTCGCTGTCGCTCTGTATGACAGCTGTTGTAAAAATGGAATAGGTCTGAATGGCAGCTAGATATTGTCATTTCGAATGAAATGAAGCCCTAGTAAAATTCTCATTGAGAATTTTAGCAGGTCTCACGCATAGCTTTCCCGAGAGACGTAAGGTCGATTGGTAAGAAAGCGTCTGTGAAGATATCTTGAGGAATCTTATATACTGATTACTTGTAGCTAGTTTCACTCCAAAATGGATATTGTCTTCAGTTTTTAAATTTTGATTGTATTCCCCGAATTTCACATAGATAGGGAGCCCCTTTAAATCAGGGGCTTTTTTCATGAAGTTTTCTTCTTTTAAATGTGTGTAGATTATAACTTCTAAATTATTCTTTAAGGCCTCTTTAGTAAGTTTAATCATAGACTCGAGACTTTCAGACCATTCTAATCCAGATAATATTATACCTCTATTTAGACCGTTTGACTTCACTTTTTTTATTATTTCTTTAGTATCTTTATAAAGAATACTGTTGGTCTTTAAATGCTCGTTTATACAGTTTTTACATCCTTTACTGCATGTGGGAGCTATTATAAGAGCTCCTATAAATGGAGCGTCATTTAGTACATTGTGGATTATACCTTTGTATTTAATCAATTAATTCACCTTTATTTGTTTTCTATCGTAAAACTCAGCTTGTTTTCCGTCGTTAAATTTACTAACGGGTCTTATGTATCCGGTGATTCTCTGATAGCTTTCTGCTGTCTTACCACAGTGGGGACAATTGTCGTAGTATCCTCCTAAAAATCCGTGTTCACTGCAGACAGAGTATACGGGAGATAAAGAAGTATAAGGGGCTTCGTAGTTTTCAGAAGTATACTTTACTATCTCTTTTGCCTTTGCTCCGCTGATTGGAGTTTCAAGGTAATTGTGGATTACTGTACCTCCAGTATGGAGAGCCTGGAGTTTATGCTGGTGCTTGTAGAGCATGTCTATATTTTCAACTTCTTTTACAGGAAGATGACAGGAGTTTGTATAGTAAGGTGCATTATCACCTTGGGTGTATATTTTATCTCCAAATAATTCTCTATCTTTTTTTGCTAGCTTGTATGAAGTACTTTCTGCAGGAGTTGCTTCCAAATTGTAGAGATTTCCTGTTTCTTCCTGAAAATCTTTTAACTTATCCCTCATAAAAGTTAGGACGTCATATGTAAGATGGTAACCTTCTTCTGAAGCTATACCTTCACCTAAAAAGTTAACACACATTTCGTTGGCTCCTAAGTATCCTATAGTACTGAAGTGGTTGTCTAAGGTACCTACGTATTCAGTAAAGGCAGGTAAAAGTCCTTTTTTTAGCTGTCCATCTAAAAATTTTCTTTTTATTTCCAAGGATTTTTTTGCAAGTTCCATATTTTTATCTATGATTTCAAATAGGTTTTCTTTTGTTTTTGCTTTAAAACCATATCTAGGAAGATTTAAGGTTACTACTCCGATAGAGCCGGTCTTTTCGCCGGAACCAAATAGTCCTCCGTTTCTTTTAACTAGTTCTCTTTTATCTAGTCTAAGTCTGCAGCACATACTTCTTGCATCTTCTGGATTCATATCCGAGTTTATGTAGTTTGCAAAATAAGGAATGCCGTATTTACCGGCCATTTCCCAAAGAAGTTCGTTGCTTTCATCCTCCCAGTCGAATTCCTTGTGTATATTGTAGGTTGGTATAGGATATGGGAAGGGAGCTCCTTTTGCGTCTCCTTCCAGCATTATTTCGTAAAAAGCTTTATTTATCATTTTTATTTCATCTTGGCAATCTCCGTAAGTATAGTCTAACTGGTGACCACCGTAGATAACTTTTTTGTCTTTCATATCTTTAGGAAGAGTTAGATCGAAGGTTAGGTTGCTAAAAGCCGGTTCTGAACCCATACGAGAATTTGAATTTATTTGAAATATAAATCCCTGCATAGCTTGATAAACTTCTTTATAGCTTAAATTCTCTTCTTTGACAAAAGGTGCTGTCAAGGTATCAAAGGAACTAAAAGCTACTGCCCCCATTATTTCGTTTTGATATATTGTAATTAAGTTGGCTACCTGAGCTAAAAGACTTCTAAAGTGTTTTGCTGGCTTGCTGGCAGGTATGTTACTAATTCCCTTTATACCTTTTATTATCACTTCAAGTAGAGAATATCCGCAGCAGTATATAGTAAGCCCACCTAAGTCATGAATATGGTAATCTCCACTTTCAAGACCGTCTCGTATTTCTTTATTGTAAACTCTATGAATCCAGTAATCTCTTGAAGGCATTTCCGTGATAAATCTATTTAATGCACCGTAGCTGTAGTGAGCATTGGAATTTTCTTTAACCATCCAGTCCTCTCTATTTATATAGCTGTCAATTTTATCAAGGTAGTATTCCCTTACTTCTTCTCTCTTTTTTCTGTGTTCTTCTCGGTACAAAATATATCTTTTGGCGGCTTCGTATCTGTCGTATTTCATCATTAGCTTTTCTACCAAATCGCTTATATTTTCTACAGTGTAGAGTCTGTCTGCGCTGATTATAATGTCGTAAATTTCCTTCTCTATTGTTTTAGCTGTTAAATTATCAACACCTTCAGGACTTTCATACATTGCACTTTCTATTGCTTTTGCAATTTTACTTCCACTATAATTTACCTTTGTACCGTCTCTTTTGATGATTTGTAGTTTATTCATGCTATTCCTCCAATTTGGTTTATTCCATTAAAAAAAACTGCTTTTCAGCAGTACTAAAGGAAAATATATTTGCAGTAAATTTATTAATAGATATAAAACTCACCACTTTACATTAACCTACTTCCCACCGAAGTCGTTATGTTTCTGTTTATAGGCAGGTTTACTGACTTATAGATCGTCTTACTTTTCTTCCCTTCCCAATTGATATCAGTGGATTTGAAGAATTTCATCCTTAAATACAGTAGCGGGGGCTGTAGAGGAATCTAACCTCTTTCCCTTTTAACCTTTTGAAGTAAAAGGCACCTAAAAACTTATGTAATTGTTGTTTCAATTATATGACTATATCTAATTACAGTCAAGGGATATTATAAGAGAATATCATTGCAAAGAGTTGAGTTATTTTTGAATCTGAGATTCATATGACTAAAACATGAAATTTTCTGGTATAATTAATATAGGTAAAGAAATACTATTTCGAAAAGAGGAATAAAATGATTAGAAAAAATGAAACTAGAAAAGGCCAAGTTATATATTTTTCTCACGGAGGAGGACCTCTTCCCATACTAGGAGATCCAACTCATAAAAAAATGATAGAGTTTATGAAGGACTTACCAAATAAAATAAATAAACCTGAAGCTATTGTAGTTTTTAGCGCCCACTGGGAAGAAAATACAGTTACCATTCAAAGTGGAGAAAAACCTGATATTATGTATGATTACTACGGCTTTCCAAAGGAAGCATACAGTTTAGAATATCCCTGCATAGGGAATAAAGAATTAGCTAATAAAATTTCTAACTTGTTTGATGAAAACAATATTGATAATTTATTAGATGAAGACAGACCCTATGATCACGGTTCATATATACCCTTAAAAATGATGTACCCTGAAGCTGACATACCTTTAATTCAGATTTCATTAAATCATAATTTAAATCCTTTAACTCATTTGGAAATAGGAAAAGCATTAAGACCTTTACTCGAAGAAAACATTCTTATTATTGGTTCAGGATTTTC
The DNA here is from genome assembly GCA_033549325.1 of Bacillota bacterium. Classification (GTDB taxonomy): domain Bacteria; phylum Bacillota; class Clostridia; order Tissierellales; family Dethiosulfatibacteraceae; genus UBA8670. Next base: position 17,731 of record JAWSUU010000004.1, read on the forward strand.
TTATCACAACATGAGCAGATTTGATTTTAAGGGAGAAGATACAGAGGATTCTTTGAACGATAAGTTTCAAGATGAACTTATCAAACAGTGCTGTCTTGAAGAGGATCATGATAAAAGATGGAAAAACTTTAAAAACTGGGAAGAATTTCCTGGAGCTAGATACTGTCATCCAAGAGAAGAACACTTACTGCCTTTGCTTGTATGTATAGGTTTATCTGAAGACACAGGAACACAAATATTTGATGATTATATTTTAGGAAAGAGAGCTATTGCTTTTTTATGGTAGCAAGTTTTGTTAAAGGAGGAGTAAAGTATGGTAGATAAGTTGAAGGAATTTAGAGTTTTTTTAAATAATATAGATGATTTGGAAAAAAGAGGAAAGCTAGAGAACATACTGCTTTTCATTTCAGAAAATTTTCCTCAGTTGAATAAAGAAATAAAGTGGAATCAGCCGATGTTTACACATCATGGTACATACATTATTGGCTTTAGTACAGCCAAGAAGCATATAGCAATATCACCGGAATCTGTAACTTTAGATAAATTCCAGGAAGATATCAAAAAAGCTGGATACACCAGCAGTAAAATGATTTTTAGGATTAAATGGACAGATAAAGTGGATTATGATCTACTTGAAAAAATTATAGTTTTTAATATAGAAGATAAGAAAGATTACAATAAATTTTGGAGGTGACATGAATTTGTCATTCCAAATGAATGTGAGGAATCTTAACGAGGGTTACCCTCGTTTTTTTATTATCTAAAATATTGATATATTTATAGATATATAGTACAATAAATATATTAATAAATAAGAGGTGATATAAATGGATAAATATAATATTCTAAGCGATATAGTTTCAATTTCTAGTTTCAATAAAGGTAAAGCAGGTAAGATATTTGATGAAATGAAAAAAACAGGTATGAAAATAGTTGTTAAAAACAATAAACCAGAATGTGTAATGCTAACTCCACAAAAATATGAAGAGTTAATTGAAAAAGTGGAAAATTATGATTTGCTAATGGAAGCTGCTGAAAGATACGAAAAATCTAGCAATAAAGATTTTATTGATGAAAAGGAATTATTGAAAAGATTTAAAATAGAAGATAAGGATTTAGAAAATGTAGAGGTGGAGTTGGATTAATGGTATGGAAAATAGAATATTTACTTGAAGCTGAGAAAGATTTAGAAAAACTAGATAATTCACAAAGACTGATTGTTTTTAAAGCAATAAGAAAAGTTTCTAAGAATCCACTTCCTAATTATCAAGGGGGATATGGTAAACCTTTAGGAAATTATGGGAATACTAAGTTATCAGGATATTTAAAAATTAAGTTAAAAAAACATGGTGTAAGAATTATATACAAAACAATAGAAGAAGAAAAAATAATGAAAATAGTTGTTATTTCGGTAAGAGATAATTACTTAGTATATAAAGAGGCAGAAGATAGGGTAAATGAAGATAGCCTAATTTACACTTAAGGAATCAAAGACTCTTCGCTTTGCTCTGAGTGACAAGACAAGCTCTTCGCTTTGCTCTGAGTGACATTCCTGTCATTCCGAAGAATTGAGGAATCTTAAGAAGTAAAAATCTTACATAAAGAGGTGATACTTTGTATTACGTATATATGATGACTAATTGGAACAATAAAGTATTATACACAGGAGTCACAAATAATTTAGAAAGAAGAGTATATGAGCATAAAAATAAACTAGTAAAAGGGTTTACATCTAAATATAATACAAATAAATTAGTATATTTCGACTATACTGATGATGTAAATTCAGCTATAACAAGAGAAAAACAAATTAAAGGATGGTCAAGAAAGAAGAAGGATGAGTTAGTAAAAAATGCTAATCCAGATTGGAAGGATTTGTCTAAAGAATTATTAGAGTAAGATAGACTCTTCGCTTTGCTCTGAGTGACAAGATAAGGCTCTTCGCTTCACTCTGAGTGACAAGATAAGACTCTTCGCTTTGCTCTGAGTGACAAGATAAGACTCTTCGAAAGATCCTTCAAAGACGCTTTCTTACCAATCAACTTACAGTATCTTGGGAAATCTTTTCGTGAGACCTGCATCTATTCATTAGACAAATAGTGCTAGGGCTACAGATAAACTCAGGATGACAAATATAAAGCTCAGGAGAGACAAAACAAATATAACCCAGGATATCCCGGGTTATTTTTTACGCCATCATTTGAGAACGGCTTAGTTCTCTTTCGTGATCCAAAACCACTTCAATAATTTCATCAGCTACATCTGAAATTTCACCAATGTTTTTTACTTCCAGGTCGCAGTATTCTTTATATAAATTAATTCTTTCGTTGTATAATTTTTTTAGAAGTTCTTTCCCGTCAGCAAGTAAAGGTCTGGTCTCAGTGTCTATATCACTTAAAATATTTTCCAGAGGTCTATTTAGAAATACAATTACCGAATTGTTCCTCAAATGAGAGATATTTTCTTTTCTTTTTACGATACCTCCTCCGGTAGCTATAATATGAGAATATTTTTTACTTAGTTTTTCCGAGTATTTAGTTTCTGCATCTCTAAATATATTTTCGTTTTCTGCAAACATTTCTTTTATGGATCTTTTTTCATTTTCTTCAATATATATATCCATATCAATTAGGTTTTTGTTTAACTTTCTTGAAATTTCTCCACCCAGTGTGGTTTTACCGCAGCCGGGCATTCCTATGAGAACGATATTCTTTTTCACGAGATTTCCTCCTAAAAAACTATTTACTTCTTCAGATTTTATTTTTTTAATAATAACTTTACCGATTTTTTCTAAAAGTATCAAATTTATAAATCCGGAAATATTTTTCTTATCGTATTTCATTGAATTCAAGATTCCTTCTACAACTATATTAGGGAGTTTGTGTTCTATATTAAAATTATTTAGTATTGCTTTTATTTTTTCTGAGGTTCCTGGCTCTGTTAATCCAAGTTCTTCACTTCTTTTAGTAATGTTGTACATGCCTATTGCTACTGCTTCACCATGGGTATATTTGTAGTTTGTAGATCGTTCTATTCCGTGACCAAAGGTATGTCCAAAGTTCAGTACCATTCTACTTCCTCTATCTCTTTCGTCTTTCTCAACTATTTCTTTTTTTATACTGCAGCAGTTGTAGATTATATCTTCTATATTTTCGAAAAGTTGGCTTTTATTCTTAATTGAGGAAAGTTGTTTAAAGAAATTTTCGTCATATATACAGGAATACTTAATTACCTCTCCTAATCCGTCTTTAATGTATTTATCATCCAAGGTGTTTAAAAAATTTGGGTCTATTATTACTTTTTTTGGATGGTAAAAGCTTCCTACCAGATTTTTTCCTTCATCTAAATTTATTCCTACTTTACCTCCTATACTGGAGTCTATTTGGGCGAGAAGTGTAGTTGGGAGATGAATGTAGTCTACTCCTCTTAGATAGGTTGATGCTGCAAATCCGCCTAAATCTCCTACTACTCCACCTCCAAAGGCTATTATCATATCTCCTCTTGTAAGATTGAAAGACAGTAGTTTTTTGTAGATACTTTCTAAAACTGTAAAAGATTTACTATCCTCTCCGGCTTTTACAACTATAATATCTGTCTCAAAGCCGGATTCAAGAAGATTTTTTTTCAGTTTTTCTCCGTATATATCAAATACATTTTCATCTGTTATTACTGAAATCTTATTGTTTTTATATACTTTTGATACTTCTTTTCCTATTTTTTCAATAAGGTCTTTTTCTATAATTACATCGTATTTTTTAGTTTCAAATTCAACGGTTAGTGTTTTCATCATCAATACCCTTTCTGCGCATACTGCTTTTTTCAAATATTTTTTCTAATTCTTTTTTATCATCTTTTTCGATTACTTTATAAATATTACTTAAATCTTCCATAAATACATCCAGTTCTTTTAACACATTGTCTTTGTTTTCTGATATTAATTCGCACCAGAGATTGGAGTTTATATTTGCTACTCTAGTCATGTCTTTAAAACTTCCGCCTATACCGCTCATATCTTCTTCCAAACCTTTGTTGTTCATTAGTGCACAGGCTATTACGTGAGGGAGTTGACTGGTGAATGCTATTTTTTTGTCGTGACTGTCAGGAGACATAAAGGTAACTTTTTTAAATCCTATACTTGTTATAAGTTGAGTTAGCATATCTAAGGATTTTTTACATGTATCTTCAGTGGGAGATAAAATATATTCTGAATTTTTAAATATATCTTCCTTTGAAAATTTGTACCCTGAGACTTCTCGACCTGCCATAGGATGGCCTCCTATAAATACGAGATCCTCTCTAAGCATATTATTTATTTTTTCAACTATTGATTTTTTAATCCCCGTTGTATCAGTGATTAAAGCATTTAATTTAAAATAAGCTGCATTTGATTTTATAAAATTTAAGGTTGTATCTGGATAAGTACATAATATCACTATATCTGAATTTTCTAAAGGATACTTAGGATCACTATATCCCATGTTTATTACCTTTTCTTCCACAGCTAAATTCAAAGTGTTTTCGTCGGTATCTACAGCCCATATGTTTTTAACTTCTAAATTTTTTGATATTGCTTTAGCTATAGATCCCCCAATAAGTCCAAGACCAACAATTGTAATATTTTTATCAGATAAATTCTCCATGATTACAACCTCCTTTCTTAATTTAAACTTCTCGTCCTTCTATTTCTGCCAAAGCCTTAATTTTATTCATTAATTCTTCAAATCTTTCCGGTTTGACGGATTGATTTCCATCGCATAAAGCATTTTTAGGATCGTTATGAACTTCTATGATCATACCATCCGCACCTGCCACTATAGCAGCCTTAGTAAGAGGCTCAACCATCCACCAAAAGCCTGTTGCATGGGAAGGATCTACTATAACCGGTAGATGACTTAGTTTTTTGATTGCAGGTATAGCACTAAGGTCTAAGGTATTTCTAGTATAATTTTCAAAGGTTCTTATTCCTCTTTCACATAATATTACATTCTCGTTACCGCCGGACATAATATATTCTGCGGACATTAGTAGTTCTTCAATTGTTGCTGACATGCCTCTTTTTAGCAAGATAGGTTTATTAGTTTTTCCAAGTTCTTTTAAAAGGTCAAAGTTCTGCATATTTCTAGCTCCAACCTGTATTACATCTACATTTTCAACGAATTTATCGATTAAGTCTGTAGACATTATTTCCGAAACAATAGGAAGTCCTGTTTTTTCCTTTGCTTTCTTCAATAGTTCTAAACCGTCAAGTTCCAATCCCTGAAAACTGTAAGGAGAGGTTCTAGGTTTGAAAGCTCCACCTCTTAGAAATCTTGCACCTGATTTTTTAACGGATTCAGCTACAGAAATTATCTGTTCTTCACTTTCTACTGAGCAAGGTCCGGCTATAATACCTAGTGTCTTACCGCCAAATACTTCATTTCCTACTTTTACTTCTGTGTTTGCAGGATGAAAAAGTCTGTTGGATTTTTTGTAAGGTTCCTGGACGTGAAGGACCTTATCTACGGCATCATTCCTTTGAAACATTCCTTCATCAATTATGCTGGTGTCTCCTACTACGCCGATTATATGGTAGTTAAGCCCAATAGATTCGTGTTCAGTACAACCCTTGCTTTCAATCATTTCTTTTACTTTTGCTACATCTTCTTTTTTTGCGTTTTTATTAATTACTAGTATCATTTTAACCTCCTGGGATATGGTATAGATAATAAAAAAGAGTCCCTATAAAGGACTCTAACAGTATTCCGTATTGAGAATATTATTTTAAGTTCTGGTTAGCTAAAGTTGCAGCTAAACCTATGTTTAGTTCCTTTATAAATATATTTATGCAATTTTTGTATACTAAAATAGAAGTAATAATAATAATTACTTGCAAAATAGCTAAAATATTCAACTGCATAAAGTTTATTTAAAGGCAACATAGTTTTCTCCTCAAAATATTTATAATTTGTAACATTTTATCATATGGGAGAAAATTGTCAATGATAAATTAAATATATGTTGAATATTTTACAAATTTGGTTTAATTAAAGCAGTTGTTCGCAAGCATTTTTAAATTTTGTAACTCCCAAGTATCTTTAAATAGGGAAGTTCCTCCTTGAGTTTATTTAGCATTGATAATATCGAGTTATCAAGAATATTACCGTCAAAATCTAAATAGAATAAATATTTCCATGGACTGTTCATATCCGGTCTAGAGTATATAGACGACAAACTTAGGTTATTTTTTGCAAATAATGAGATAACCTCATTTAAGGCTCCTGCTTCATGAGGTACTTTAAAGAGGATACTTATTCTATTGTGATTTTTTTCAGCTAATAAATCTTTGGATATTGCTCCAAATCTTGTATAGTTTTCTTTAGGATTTAGTTTTTCTTTCAGAATTTTCAATCCATAGTACTTTGCTGCTTCTACTGAACATAAACAAGCAATGGTGTTGTCCTTCCTGTCATTAATTTTTTTTGCAGCAACGGCGGTGTTTACTTCATTTACTATTTTTAAATTATTATTTTTTAAATATTCCCTACACTGCATTAAAGCCTGAGGATGAGAGTGAACTTCCCTGATATCCTCAAGTTTAGAATCCGGTGTACCTGCTAGGCAGTGGTCTATTTTTTTTATATAACCGTAATTAATGTACAAATTATATTTTAAAAGTAAATCATAAACTTCATTTACATATCCAGCTTTAGTATTTTCTATAGGTACTACTCCGATGTCTGTATTTCCTTCATGGACATCTTTAAAGACATCTTCAAAAGACTCCTTGTTAACAAGTGCTGCATTATTAAATAGAGTTTTAGAAGTGATTTCCGAGTAGGAAAAAGGCAAACCCTGATAGGAAACCTTTTTTACAATCTTTTTATCTTTGACGATTTTGTTTTTAATACAGTTATCCATTTTTATCATCCTTTCTTATTTTTAAATACAAAAAAACCTTCCGCTCCTAAATATTATAAATATATAGGGACGAAAGGTTTATAAACTGTTTCGCGGTACCACCCGATTTCAGCAGTTATACTGCTGCACTTTATCAAATACGAGATTAATAAATCTGATATTCTATCCATATAACGTTGGAAAACGACAAGACCTACTTAATTCAGCCTGCAGCTCAAGAAGGAACTTCAAAATGATTGATCTAATATTCACTTTCAGTCTAAGGTGAATACTCCCTAATAGCTTCCTCAAGTTTACTTTCTTCTTTCACAGCTTTGATTTGTTAAATTTTTTTAATATTATATCAGATTGGAATGTTTGTCAAGAAGAAATTAAGTTTAATGCATTTAATTTAATTTTCTCAAGTTAGATTTGAAAGTTCTAAAGCTACCTTTGCTGCCAGTGCAGCATTGTTGTAAACAAGCTGTATGTTAGATTCAAGACTTTGACCTTCTGTAATATCTTTAACCTTTGACAGTAAATATGGCGTGGATTCTTTTCCTTTTATGCCTTTTTTATTTGCCTCAATTATAGCGTCTTTTATGGCTTTATTGATTAAGTCATAATCCATTTGATATTTTTCTTCTACAGGATTGGTTACAACCATTCCGCCTTTTAGATCCAGATCCCATTTAGTTTTAAGAGCTAAAGCGATTTCCATTGGGGTATCAACCTTATAATCCACGTTAAAACCACTTTTTCTGGTGTAAAAAGCAGGCATTTCTTCTGTTTGGTATCCTACTACAGGGACACCGTTGGTTTCTAAATATTCTAAGGTTAGACCTATATCCAGTATGGATTTAACTCCGGCGCATACTACAGCAACATTGGTTTTCGATAACTCTTCCAAGTCGGCAGATATATCAAAAGTTTCTGAAGCTCCTCTGTGGACTCCACCAATTCCTCCAGTAGCAAAAACTTTAATTCCAGCAAGGGATGAAATAATCATAGTGGAAGCTACTGTAGTAGCTCCGTCCATTTCTTTAGATACTATAAATGGAATATCTCTTCTAGATGTTTTTAGAACATTTTCTGCCTTGCCTAAGTATTCTATTTCTTCTTTAGAAAGACCTACTTTAATCTTACCTTTTATAATTGCAATGGTTGCTGGAATTACCCCTTCCTTTCTAATAATTTCTTCTACTTTTAAGGCGGTTTCTACATTCCTAGGATAAGGCATACCGTGGGATATAATAGTAGATTCTAAAGCTACCACAGGCTTTCCTTTCTCAAGGGCATTTTGTACTTCTTTACTTACTTCTAAATATTTTTCATACATATTTTTACCTCCTTTAATTTTTCCGTTATTTTTTCTGGTGACATTTCCGGATTAATTGTTTCCTTATGAGCTAGAGCAATAATGGAAGCTCCTGTAGCTATTTTAGCACTTTCGTATATGTCCATTTTATTAATACTGCAGTAAGCTAGTGCTGCTGTAAAAGCATCTCCAGCCCCAGTTGTGTTTTCAGGGTGGATATTTTCTGCTTTATAAATTCCGCGAGTATATTTATCAGCAAAAAATACTCCTTCTTCTCCTAAGGTTATGAAAACTTGATTTAGTCCTTTTGATTTTAGATGATTCCAGTTTTTTATTAAATCATCTTCATCTTTAATTTCTATGTCTGTAAGAGCTGTAGATTCCAGTCTGTTGGTTTTTAAAGTATGAATTTCACCTAAGTTTTCTTTGATTTTTACAGCCTTGGCTGTAGATACAGTGTCCAGATAAAAATCCGTTTCTTTAAAATTTTCTAAAAGATATTTTAGAATTTTTTCAGGGATGTTGGTATCTAAAAGACAGATTTTAGAATTTTTTATTAGTTCTTTATTTTCGTCAATTTGGTCTAGGGTCATTTTATCATAGATATCCATGCTGGAAATAGCCACAGACATGTCCTGGTTTTCATCTAGAATAGCTAAATATGTGGAAGTGCTGCCGTCTTTTATTATCCTGCATGGGGAGGTATCGATACCTATTTTTTTAGCTTCATCTAAAATTTTCTTTCCGTAAATATCGTCACCTAATATGCTTATTAGTTTGGTATTTATATCTAATCTCGCCAGATTTTCAGCGATATTTCTACCTACTCCACCTAAGGATAGTTTAACACCACCTATATTTGAATCCTGAGGGATTAACTTAGAGTAGGGATAACCTACTATATCTATATTCACTCCACCGATTACAACGACATAATCATTACTTGTATCCATAGTCTCTCCTTCGAAAAAATATTCTATAAAAAGTACTTAACATAATATATATACCCTATTTGATTTAAAATATATGAATTTATATATTTTGTTTTAAAATACTTCATCCTATGATATATTTTACATATGATAAAAATTTGGAGGACAAAATTATGGATAAAACACCCTTAATAATCGATTGTGATCCGGGAGTAGATGACGTACTGGCTATAGTTATGGCAAAGTATGTGGATAAATTTGATATAAAAGCTGTGACTTCCGTATCTGGAAATGTAGGAATAGATTTAACTACTAGAAATGCTCAGCTAATTTCAGGATTACTGGATTTAGACTGTGTAGTAGCTAGAGGAGCAGAAGAACCACTAGTAAAGCCTAAAAGAGAAGCCGGACATGTTCACGGAGCAGATGGTATAGGTGGGACTTTTGAGCTTTTCCCTAAAGACTGTAAAAAGGAACTTTCAAAAATTAGTGCTCTTAATGTACTAAGAGATACATTGATAAATTCGGAAGAAAAAATTTCGATAGTTGCTATCGGACCTTTGACAAATATTGGACTTTTACTGAAAACTTATCCTGAAGTGAAGGAAAAAATAGAGGTCATAAGTATAATGGGAGGAGCTATAAACAACGGGAATGCTACACCTTGTAGCGAGTATAACTTTTTAGTTGATCCTGAAGCTGCAAGCATAGTTTTTAAAAGCGGAGTTCCTTTAATAATGGCTGGAATAAATCTAACGGTTAAAGTAACTTTGACGGAAGAAAATTTAGAAGAAATAAAAAATATAGGCAGCAATCTTTCGGAAATAGGTCACAAGATGATAGTTGATTATACTACTGATGATCCGGCCATTCACGATCCATGTGCAGTGCTGGCTTTGTCCCATCCTGAGATGTTTAAATGGGAAGATTTGTATGTGCAGATTGATACTAGAGAAGGCTTTACTCAGGGAATGAGTTATGCAGATTACAGACTTAGAGACCCTAAAAAGCCTAACTGCAGAGTACTGACGGATATTGATTTGGAAAAATTTAGAGAGTTTACCGTGGAGTCATTTAAATAGTATCTTGATTTCCTTACTTGAGGAGGAGTTTAATGAAGATTTTAGTTACAGGAGGACTTGGTTTTATTGGAAGTCATACCTGTGTAGAGCTTATAAATAGAAAGCATAGAATAGTAGTTGCTGACAATTTATCTAATAGTAATATAGAGACTTTAGAAAAAATAAATAAGTTAACCGGTGTAATACCGGATTTTCATCAAATAGACGTAACTGAAGAATCTAAACTAGAACAGTTATTTAGTAAGTATGATTTTGATGGATTGATACATTTTGCTGGATATAAAGCAGTAGGAGAATCTGTAGAAAAACCTTTAGATTACTACTACAATAATCTGGTAAGTACTATAAAATTAAGCAAAATGTGTCTTAAGTACAATGTAGATAAATTCGTATTCAGCTCGTCAGCAACGGTATACGGTGATAATGTATCTCCTTTAAAAGAGGCTATGGAGCTGCAGCCGACTACCAATCCCTACGGGGAAACAAAAGCTGTAAGCGAAAGAATTCTTAAAGATACATCTTTTGCTAATTCAGACTTTGAAGTGACTTTACTTAGATATTTTAATCCTGTAGGAGCTCATGAAAGTGGATTAATTGGTGAAGATCCTAAAGGAAAACCAAACAATCTGATGCCCTATGTAAGTAAGGTTGCTAAGGGAGAATTGGATAAACTTTACGTATTTGGGAATGATTACGATACTGTAGACGGTACTGGAGTTAGAGATTACATACACGTGGTGGATTTAGCCGAAGGACACGTGGCTGCTATAGAAAATTTAAATTCTGGAGTAAATATATATAATTTAGGAACTGGAAAAGGGACCTCGGTTCTTGAAATTATAAATGCTTTTATTAAGGTAAATGAGGTGGAAGTACCCTATGAGATAGTAGGCAGACGACCGGGAGATATAGCTATATCCTATGCAGATACTAAAAAAGCGGAAAAAGAACTCAACTGGAAGGCTAAAAGAAATATTGAAGATATGGTAAGGGATTCTTGGAGATTTGAGTTGAATTAGATTCATAACAAAATCTTAATGACCTATAGGATTTAATTATATATAATATACCTATTGAAAATAACAGGAGGTTCAAATGAAGAAAGATGTTTACGTTTTATGCGGTGGAAAATCCGTAGAACACGATGTTTCATTGATAAGTGCCACGGGAATTATCAATTCATTAAATAGAGAAAAGTACAGGGTAAAACCATTATATATAAACGAAAAAGGCTACTGGAAAAGTTTGGGAATAATTGAATATAAAATAGAAAAACCCGAAGATCTTATAGTAAATGATGACAGTATTAATTCGGGATCAATTAGTGAAGTAATAGAGGAAATAATCAATAATAAAAGAGAAAAAGTGGTATTCCCAGCTTTACATGGAACCCAAGGTGAAGATGGTAATGTACAGGGATTTTTAAATGTACTGAATATACCTTTCGTAGGGAATGATGTTACTTCTTCAGCTGTATGTATGGATAAAGGAGTATCAAAGGATATTTTGAAGTTGAAAAATATACCTCAAGCAAAATATCTCTATATGTCCGAGATAGAATGGAATAAAGAAAGGAAAAAAATTATTGATAAGATAGAAAAAGAATTAAACTATCCAATATTTGTTAAGCCATCTCGTTCCGGTTCCAGCATTGGTATCAATAGAGCTGAAACTCATAATGAATTAGTTAAATATATAGAAAATGCTTTTTTATTTGATACTAAGGTAGTAGTAGAAGAAGAGATAATTGGAAGAGAAATGCAGGTTTCTGTAATAGGAAACGAAAACCCAAGGGTATCGGTAGTGGGAGAATTTATTCAGGAAAAAAGATTTATGGATTACAATTCAAAATACATAGACGGGAAGCTTGTTCAGGTGATTCCTGCCAATATTTCTGATACTACAAGTCAAAAGATGAGAGATCTTTCTGCAGAAGTATACAAGACTTTAGGATGCAACGGATTGGCAAGAGTTGATTTCTTTGTCGGTGAAGATGAAAAATACTACATTTGTGAGGTAAATACCATGCCTGGATTCACAATGAAAAGCATGACTCCTGTATTATGGAACAAAACCGACGGCACCACCTACAGCCAGCTGTTAGATATACTTATTAAATATGCTTTTGATTACTATACTAAGAAAAATTCACTTATTTATGTTAGGAAGGCGAATTAATGATAAAAAGAAAATTACTTGATGTAGCCAATATGATTTATGGCCACGGACTAGAAGATAAATATAAAAATATTGAAATAAATGGAGTATCTATAGATACAAGAACTATTAAAGAAAAACAACTTTTCATACCTATAATAGGAGAAAACACAGACGGTCATAAATATATAGATACAGCTGACCATAAAGGGGCAGTAGCAGCTTTATGGGATGAAAACGTACCTCTTCCAGATGTAGATATCCCTCTAATTTTAGTGAAAAACACAACGAAAGCTCTACAGAATCTTGCTAAAGAGTATAACAAACAGCTGGGATCAAGGGTAGTAGGGGTAACAGGTAGCAACGGTAAGACTACTACTAAAGATATTATACACAGCATCCTTAATTCTAAATATAAAAGCCATAAAACTACAGGAAATTTTAACAACGAATACGGGCTACCTCTAACTATTTTATCTATGGAAAAAGATACAGAGATGGTGGTTCTCGAAATGGGTATGGATGGTCTGGGTGATATAAGACTTTTGTGTCAAATAGCACCTCCGGATATTGCAGTTATAACTAACTCTACAGATGTACATATTAACGATTTAGGTAGTGTTGAAAATATATTAAAGACAAAGATGGAAATAGCAGAAGGTGTCAAGGATGAAGGCCTGCTGGTTTATTTTGGAGACAGTCCGCCACTAAAAAAAGCAGTAGAAGATTTAGATAGAAATATTAAGAAAATATCCTTTGGTGAAGGAAGAAATAATAAATACATGGCAGAATTTATTTCATCTACAAATACTGGTATAAATTTTACGGTTAATGAAAAAGAATATTTTCTACCAATGCTGGGCAGGTTTAATATATACAACGGTGCCGCCGCGATAGCAGTAGCAAAGTATTTAGGATTTAGTTCGGAAGAAATTAAAAAATCTATCCAGGAAGTAGATTCTACGGGTTTGAGAAATGAACTGATAAAAGGAGACCATTTTCATGTGCTAAACGATGCCTACAAGTCAAATCCTACAAGTTTGCGTTTTGCTCTTGGTACTCTGTACGATTTAGAAGGGTATAAACAAAAGATTGTTGTGCTGGGAGATATGTTTGGAACCGGGGATAATGAAGTGGAAAATCATCTGCAAATAGGAGAGGAAATAGACTCTAATCAGGTGGATATGGTATTTACCTTAGGAGAATTGGGAAAAAATTTTGCTAAAGGTGCAGCGAAAAATTTCAGTAAAGATAAAATATACTCCTTTAATGATTTAGATGAATTAATTGAAACTTTAAAATCAAATATAAAGGAAGACTCGGTTATTTTAATAAAGGGGTCGAGAATTTTAGAGATGGAGAGAATACTAGATAAAATTTTTTAATTTTAAAGAATAGTATATAGTTGTTTAAGAAATATTATGTAAAATATAAGCTAAAACAGGAGTAAATATGATTAATTATAACAAATTAAAAAAAATGTCCTTAATAGCTTTTATAGATATTGGAGCATCTCTGTTTTACTTCGATTATCTTGTACAGGAATTCAGGATAACTCTATCAGTAATAACTCTGCCAGTATTACTGTATATATATCGAGAGCTAAAACCTTTACCAACAGTTTTGTACGTTGGAGTTATAAGTATATTGGGAAGAAGTTTATTTTCAGCTCTATCAGAATACACTTTTATAGAAGCATTTATTGGAAGCTATCCTGAGTTGGGATTTTACTTTATGTACGGGGTTTTATATCAGTATTTTTACAACAAATTTAAAAACTTTGACTATACCTACTGGTTTGCATCTATTGTAATGTGCGATTTCTTGGGAAATACTGCTGAAATAATGACTAGAGCTTTAATTACCGGAAATTTTGAAATACTAAGGGATACCCTTACGCTACTTTTAATTGCACTGATAAGAGGAAGTATTGCTTTTTTAATTATAATCTCTATAAACTATTATCATCTTTTGTTGAAAAGAAAAGAGCATGAGGAAAGATACAAGAGATTGCTGATATTTTCATCGGAAATCGAAAGTGAAATCTACTACATGAATATGAATATAGACTTTATTGAAAAGGTAATGTCCAATTCCTACAATCTATATGAAAAGCTTTCTAAGGAAGAAAAATTAAAAAAAGAGGGGGAAATAGCCCTTCAAATAGCCAAGGAAGTTCATGAAGTTAAAAAGAATTATATCGGTGTAATTGAAGGCATAGAGGATATAATGGGAAAAAGAATAGAAAAACGAAATATGAACTTTTCTGATATAGCTGAAATTTTGAGAGATATTATAACCTCTTACATAAACAAAAATAATTTGGACATAGACTTGGAGTTTATTGTAAATGATGATATAAAAGTAGAAAAGCATTATTATGTAATGTCAGTTCTTAGAAATCTTCTTATGAATGCTATAGAATCTATAGGGGATGAAAAAGGCATGGTTGAGATGGTATTTGACATAGTAGATGATATAATAGTTTTGAGAGTAATTGATAATGGAGAGGGTATAAAAGATAAAAACTTAGATTATATTTTTCACCCGGGATTTTCTACTAAATTTAATGAAAATTCAGGAGAAATAAAAAGAGGTATTGGACTAACCCTGGTAAAAGATATTGTTGAGAAAGAATTTAAAGGTAAAATATCTGTAACATCAAAAAATTCACTGACAGAGTTTAAAATAGAGATACCAATTTCAAGAGGTGATGTTGAGTGAATAGGATATATATAGTAGATGATGATATAGCAATTGTAAAGGCTTTAGAAAACATCATTGAAGATAATGATTTAGGAAATGTTGTAGGATATAATGTAGATGCATTAGAGGCTTTGGATGATATAAAAAAATACCTTCCAGACATAGTACTTGTAGATTTTTTAATGCCTAAAATTGAAGGGATAGAACTGGTAAAAAAACTTAGAGAAGTAAGTATAGATATAAAATTTATTATGATATCTCAAGTTAGTTCAAAGGATATGATAGCTAAAGCATATAACAGCGGTATAGAGTTTTTTATAAATAAACCTATTAATTTAATCGAAATTGAAAGAGTAATGCAAAATGTAACGGAATCCTTAGAAATGAGAAGAAAACTTAAGGCTATAGAAAAACTTTTTAATAAAGAGAAGAAGCTAGGTATGCTAGATATAAGAATAGAAGATGAAGTGGGATACATCAAATCTATTTTAAGTAGATTGGGGATAATTGGTGAAAAAGGATCAGATGAAATTTTAAGCATATGTTCTTATCTTATAAAGTCTAAAACTAGCATAATGGATATAAAATTTGGAGACATTTGCGACATAATCTTTGAAAATCCAAAAGCAGCAGAACAGAGAATTAGAAGGGCTGTAAATAAAGGACTATCAAATATTGCTAATTTAGGTTTGGAAGATTATTTAAATGAGACTTTTACCAGATATTCTAACAGGCTGTATAGTTTCCAAGACGTGAGAACTGAAATGGATTACATAAGAGGTAAAACAAAATCAGGAGGAAGAATAAGTGTAAGAAAATTCATAGACGGATTGATGATGGAAAAGGATATGAATAGATAAAGTATTAAATTTTAATAATTTAAATAATAAATACGAAATAATTTTTAATTTTTTTTGAATTATTTTGTATTTTTTTGTTTTTTGTAGATAAAATTAATAAAACTGGGACAAAAATTGACATGTGAAAGCCTTTTCCTTTATTTTAAACTATAAAAGCAAAATTATATATTTATATAAATAATTAAGAGAATATTGAATTGCATATGCAATTTTAATATAAAAAATTTTAGGAGGGAAAATTTATGGAATACGGTTGGTTAGCAATACTACCACCACTTGTAGCAATAGCACTAGCTTTTATTACCAAAAGGGTACTAGTCTCATTATTCTTAGGAGTTTTTACAGGAGGACTTATAATTTCGGGATTTAATCCTTTTGGGGGAGCAGCTTTTTCCCTGGACATTATAATTGGTTCTATTACAGATGAATGGAATGCTAGTTTATTGTTGTTTAACTTGCTAATGGGGGCAGGAGTAGCATTTATTTGGAGACTTGGGGGAAGTGAAGCACTTACTATTTGGGCAAGAAAGAAAATAAAGACAAGAAAAGCTGCTGGAGTAGGAGCATGGTTACTAGGCATATTAATATTTTTTAACGATTATGTAAATGCAGCAATAGTGGGAAACGTATTTAGAGATATCAGTGAAGAACATAGAATATCTTCTGAAAGATTATCTTATGTATTAGACTCTACAGCAGCTCCTGTAGCAACTTTTTTCATATCAGACTGGATTGCTTTTCAAATAGGAATGGTAAATCAAGGTATGGAAACAGCAGGAATTACAGAACTTTCTGCTTTTGAAGGTTATCTTCACAGTATTCCTTTAAATCTTTACTGTATTTTTACTGTAATTTTTGTAGGTATGCTTGTAATAACAGGGAAAGACTACGGTCCAATGCTTAAAGCAGAGCATAGAGCAATGGCGGAAGGTAAAATAGTAAGAGATGGAGCTAAACCTATGATGGATGTTAACTATGAATTAGGTGAACCTGATAAAACTAATCCTATGCTGATGACATTCTTCTTACCTTTGATAGTTCTAGTAGGAATCACCCTCTTTGGATTCTGGTTTACAGGTAGAGGAGCAGGAGGTCTTACTGATATTCTAGGAGCTTCAGATCCAGCAAAAGCACTACTTTGGGGAGCATTTGGTATGACTTTAACAGGTATAGTAATGGCTTTATCTACAAAGATAATGACTCTTGAAAAAGCAATGGATACATTCTTAGATGGACTTAAGCTTATGCTTTTAGCCTGTGTTATATTAGTTTTAGCATGGAGTCTAGGTTCTATTACAGGAGAAATGAACTTGGCTGGCTTTATAGTTGATACTTTACCGGCAACTTTACCATTTGTATTTGTACCTATTACAATTTTCTTGCTTGGTATGCTTATATCATTTGCAACTGGTACATCTTGGGGTACTATGACTATACTTACTCCTATTGCTATACCTTTAGCTTATTCATTAACTAATGATGCATCTCTTTCAGTTGCAATGGCAGGAGTAGTATTTTCTGGAGCTATATTTGGTGATCACTGTTCACCTATATCAGATACCACAGTACTTGCATCAATATTCTCAGGAGCAGACCATATAGATCACGTATCTACACAGATACCTTATGCATTGACTTCAGCGGCAGTAGCTTTAGTTATGTATATGCTTTACGGATTGTTCCAAACTACACCATTGATTCTAATACCATCAGGATTAGTAATACTTTACTTCTTGATGAATATTCTTTCTAAAATATCTCAAAATAAGTACAATATACATCCGGAAACAAAGAAAAAAATCAAAGCATAATTTAAATTTTATTATAATAATAAAAAACCACTCTTTTTTAAAGGCTCTTTGTCAAATGTTGGGGTAACCCATAAAAAAGAGTAATGAATCTGGATTGGAGTGTAAAAACTCTTCAGTCCAGATTTTTAATTAACCTAAAAATATAATTACCCACAAATAATATTAAATAAATCTCAAATAAACTCAATGATAAAGAAATTAATTCATCATATGAAGAATCCTGTTTCTAAATCTTTCAAAATTTTTAACACCATAAGCATTTCTTTTTAGAACCTTAATCTTGTTGTTAACTCCTTCAGTATAGCCGTTTGTATAAGGACAAGTAAAAGAATTTAAAATGTACTTTTCCCAGTTGCTAATAGTGTCAACACATCTATCAAACTCTTTAAGATTACAGCTACCAGCAAACATATACCAGGCTTGTAGATTCTTTTTAGCTTCATAAAGGTCTTTGCTATCTACAAAATCATAAAACTTCTCTTTAAGTAAATAAGCTTCTTGAAGCCTTCTAGAAGTTAAAAGCATAACATCTACTTTATCTAACTCATCACCTTTTAAATTTTTCATTCTCTTTAAAAGTAAAAACCTGCTTCTTTTAAAATACTTTCTTCTGCTATTCATAAATTTCTTTTGTTCCTCTTTTCTTACCCTGTCAAAAGCCCATATAACCTGCCGGATAAAATGATACTTATCAATTACAATAGTAGCATCCTTAAAATAAGTTTCAGCTATTTGTTTGTAAGGCTTCCACATATCCATAACAAAATACTTAACCTTAGATCTATCTTTAAAAGATCTAAAATACTCACTTAAAATTCTTTCTTCTCTACCTTCTAAAATATCAAGAACCTTCTTGTTTTTAGGATCAGTTAATATACACTGATACTTTTTACCAGCATTACCCTTAAATTCATC
>JAWSUU010000005.1:0-35663 GCA_033549325.1 Bacillota bacterium
TAGAAAGTCACTGCTACTTTAAATCTATATATCAGAAATTAAGAGGCATAGATTCATACACTAGACGCAGGCTTAGGGTGTGCATGATTCATAAGCATCCTAGTGTCAGAAAGGGTATGAAGATGGTTCATAAATGGACTATTGAATATTTCTGTAAGGCCAAACTCATTTCTGGGGAATGGCTTTTTAAGAATAAAGAGTACGGACATACAATTGATGATTATATAGCAAATTGTACTAAGAAATGGAAGAAGAAACAGGCTAGACATATCAAAAGATTGAAAGAACAAGGATTGAATTACTTTACTGATGAAAGGCTTCGAGGCATAGCTGTTTGTAAAGCAGTTGTTAGAACCTAATCAATCGTTTATTATGAATTACAATTGGTAAGCCGTATGCCTTAATAGGGCACGTGCGGTTTGATAAGGGGGAAGCCAAGAAATTGGTTTCCCTACTTTATTATGCTTTATAATAACTGGTAGATGTATTATAATAGAAATGTTGATAATTATTGTATAAGACATAATATAAAAAGAGGTAATTTATGAGAAATGATAATATTTTAAAATATGGAATATTAAATGGTGAGATAGTAGAGAATGAGGAGATAGAAAAGAATCTAAAAAGTTCTAAAGTGAAGGTCTACGATGTATTGAGAATAATAAACAGCAAGCCGTTATACCTAGAAAATCATTTAGATAGATTAAATAATAGTATAGATTTAGCTGGCTATAAGATGGAGTATCTAAAAGAAAATTTTAAAAAAGATATAGAAAAACTGGTAGTAAAATCTGGTAAAACAAATAATAATATTAAAACTACATACTTTGAAGAAGGGGAACCTATCAAAATACTTTATATGGTTAAGAGTAACTATCCATCAGAAGACAAATATAAAGAAGGCTATAAAACCATTTTAATTTATGAAGAGAGAGAAAACCCTAATGCTAAAATTTTAAATGAAGAAAGAAGAAAAATAGTAAATATAATACTAAAAGAAGTAGGTGCAGACGAAGCAATTTTTATAACCGAAAATAAGGTTGTTTTAGAAGGAAGCAGATCAAATTTATTTTTTGTCAAAGGAGAGAAAATCATTACTTCTCCAGATGAAAGAGTGCTTCTTGGAACTACACGACAAAAAATCCTAGAAATTTGTGAAAGAAATAATATATCTATATTAAAAAGAGAAATAATTTTAGATGAACTAAATTTCTTTGATGCAGCTTTTGTTACAGGAACTTCAATTGATATTATGCCTTTAAATAGGATAGATAGTATTAAATTTAATACCAACAATAAGGTAATTAAAAAACTAACGGATTATTATAATAAGGAAAAACTAAATTATTTAAGCAATTATAAAAGAACATAAAAAAAGATAAAGCGACCTGGGTAGGTCGCCTTATCTTAAGCATAAATGCTTAAAAGGGGTATTGGGAATATATTTTGGTTATCGGGGGGATAACCACTTTCATTATAGCATAGTGAAAAAAATTAATCAATATGAAAAATTATTAAGAAACAATTAATTATAATTTACCCATACAGGAGTTGAATAGAAATGTCTATATATCTTGATAATGCTGCAACTACAGCATTAGATAAGGAATCTCAAAATTGTCTAATTAAGACATACAATGAAAACTATGGAAATCCTTCTTCATTGCATAAGATGGGTTCAGATGCTGAAAAGATATATAAAAAAAGCATGTTAAAAGCATGTAAACTTATAAATTCAAAAGCATCAAGCTTTATTATTACTTCAGGAGGTACGGAAAGTAATAATACGGGAATTTGGCAAATTAAGAGATTCAAAAATAATAAAAAGAAAATTTTAACAAACAAATTAGAACACCCTTCAGTTCTAAAATACTGTAATTTTTTAAGAGATAAAGGAAATATAATATATGAATACTTTGATATAAATAAAGATGGGAGTATAAATTTAGAAGATCTTATAAATAAAACAGATAAGAATACAGGTTTAGTAACTATTCCTTTTGTAAACAGCGAAGTTGGATTAATACAGGATGTAGAAGAAATCTCAAATGAAATAAAAAAAATAAATAAGGATATATTGATACATGTTGACGGTGTTCAAGGATTTGGTAAATTAAACATAGATGTTAGTAAATTAAATATTGATACGATGTCCTTTTCATCTCATAAAATTCATGGACCTAAAGGTATTGGAGGATTGTATATTAAGGATCCGGATAAATTTATTCCGTTAATATATGGGGGGGGTCAGCAGAATAATCTCAGATCCGGTACAGAGGACATACCTTCTATAGCTGCATTTGGGAAAACTTGCGAAATAGCCAATAGAGATCTAGATGAAAATTACTTGAAAGCAAAATACATTAACAAAAAATATAGGACTTTATTGAAAGAAAACATTGATGACATTATATTTAATGGAGATGAAAAAAATACATCTCCATATATAATGAGTTTATCAATAAAGGATATCAAAAGCGAAGTTTTGATACATTTTTTAGAAATGGATGATATTTATATTTCATCGGGGTCGGCATGTTCTTCTAATCATAAAGGAATAAGTAAAACATACGAAGCTTTAAACATTCCTAAAGATTTTGTAGATGGTACTATAAGAATAAGTTTTGGAAGATATAGCAAAGAAGAAGATATTGGGTTTGTAATTGAAAAATTAAGTAAATACATAAAAGAAATCAGAAAAATGATAAGGAGTTAATATGTATAATAATATAAGTATGAGTCTAGGAGAGATTGTTTTAAAAGGTAGAAATAGAGGGTATTTTGAAAACAAGCTTAATCAATCTCTTAGAAGAGTTATTAATGATAAAAATCTAAAAATATACAGGGATAGAGGAAAAGTTTTTTTAAATATTGATAAAGATATAGATTTAATGGTAAAAAAGGTGAGTAAAGTTTTTGGAATTGTTGTAGTATCTCCCTGTGTAAAAGTAGAAAGTGATATTGAAGAAATAAAAAAGAAAGTAGTAGAATATGTAAATTTCAAGAAAAAAAATAAAAACATTCTAACCTTTAAAATACAGGCTAAAAGAGCTGATAAGACTTTTCCAGTAAAATCAATGGAACTAAATAATATTTTAGGAGGTGAAGTTTTACAAAATGTAGAAAATATTAAAGTTGATGTTCACAACCCCGACCTTACAGTCTATGTGGATATCAGAAGTAAAACTTATATCTATTCAGAAAAGTACAGCGGAGGTGGCGGACTACCGATAGGTTCAAATGGTAAAGGATTAGTTTTATTATCTGGAGGTATAGATAGTCCTGTAGCATGCTACCAAATGGGTAAAAGAGGAGTTAAGGTGGATTGTATATCATTTCACTCATATCCATATACAAGCATAAGATCAAATGAAAAAATTAAGGAATTAAGCGATATTCTATCTGTATATACAGGACCAATAAAGGTTTATTTTGTTAATATTTTGGAAATATACAGAAAAATAAAAGAGAATTGTCAAGAAAAAAATACAACAATTATAGCTAGAAGGTTTATGATGAGAATCAGTGAAGAAATAGCAGAGAGAGAGGAATATGATTGTCTTATTACTGGAGAAAGCCTTGGGCAGGTTGCAAGTCAAACCATTAAATCTCTAAAAGTGATAGAAAATAGTGTTGATATACCTATATTAAGACCTTTAATAGGAAATGATAAGACTGATATTATAGAAATTGCTAGAGATATAGATACCTACGAAACGTCAATAAAACCTTTTGATGACTGCTGTTCTATATTTTCCCCGGAGAATCCTGTTACGAGACCAAGTCTAGATAAGATTCTAGAGGATGAAGGAAACTTAGATGTTGATGAACTTGTAAAAAGCACTATAGCTAATTCAATAGAAGTTTATAATACTAAATAAATGGAGTTGATATAATGATAGGATTAGTATTTGAAGGTGGAGGAGCAAAAGGTGCTTATCAAATAGGAGTATGGAAGTATTTAAATGAAATAAATATAAAAATAGACGGAGTTGTAGGAACATCAGTAGGAGCAATTAACTCAGCAGCTTTTGCTATGGGAAATATTGACTCTGCTGTAAAGATGTGGAGTGACTTATCTATTGAAAAAATAGTAAAGGGTGAAACTAAGAGGGATAATCTTCCTTCAGAATTTGATAGAGATTTAGTAAATGATATTGATAAATTGGAAGAATATTTTTTAAATAACAAGAACGGTTTAGATATAACTCCGATGAAAGAAATGCTTAAAAAAAGTATTAATGAAAAAATAATCAGAAATAGCAAAATAGATTTAGGCTTGGTAACTTACAATCTAACAAAAAGAAAACTCCAAGAAATTTTTCTTGAAGATATTAAAGTAGGAAGCTTGTACAAATATATTATGGCTTCTTCATATCTTCCTGTTTTTAAAGCTGAAAAGATAGACGGAGATTATTTTATTGATGGTGGCTTTTTCAATAATCTACCTATAAATCTTTTAACTAAAAAAGGATACAAAAAAATAATATCAGTTAGATTAAGACCTGATGAGTATGACTATTCTAATTATAGAAACGTAGATATAATAGATATAAGTCCTAAAGATTCTTTAGGAGGGACATTAGAATTTGATGACAAAAAAATCCAAAATAATATAGAATTAGGATATGAGGATGCAAAGAGGATACTATCTTATACTATCGATGCCTTTATTGGCTAACTCATCCGCCTTTTCATTAAGCTCTACTCCGGAATGACCCGGAACTTTATGAAAAGTAATATTTTCAATTTTGTCTATATAATCAATTATTTCTATCCATAGTTCCTTGTTTTTAACCGGCTTTTTATTTGCAGTTTTCCAACCGTTCTTCATCCATTTTTCATACCACTTTTGTTTTATGCAATTGGCAATGTATGCAGAATCCGTATATATTTCCACAGGGATACTATAGGTCTTTAATAATTTTAAAGCTTCAATTATTGCCTTCATTTCCATAATGTTGTTAGTTGTGTTTTTTTCTCCACCAAATACTTCTTTTTTGTGATTTTTATACAGCATTACAGCTCCATAACCTCCTATATTATTATCCTCCTGATTATTAGAGCATGCTCCATCTGTATATATAATAATTTTATTTTCTGTCATAATAACACCTACTTAAATAGTATATTTATAAATTCAGAATAAATTTTATCAGGATTTTCCTTCCATTTTTTCATTATATTTTTAGCCGACTCTTCATCGGGGACATTTACTGATAAATTAAAGACAGTTATATCGTCTTCGAAAGCTTGAAGTATTACTGTATAATCCTTATCTTTTCTTTGAAAGTAATGACCAACAAGCTGTCTATTCTTTTCTATTTCTTTCTTTAAAGATTTAAAATTTTCTTCTATACTTTCTCTATACATTTTAGGAATCTTATCTATAAACATATCTACGGTTTTTTTGCCAGTCACGGTAAGATAGTATAAATCCTTCCCCTCAACTTTATCAATAGTTAAAAATTCATCTTTCTTTAACTCATTTAATATTTTTTGTAGAGTAAAATAATCCATATAATCTTTTTCAAGTATGAATTTAGTTATATCTGTGTTATTAATGGGTATATTTATAGTATAAAATATATAAAGTATTTTTAGTTTATTTTTAGCTAGAATAGAACCGTTATCAAACAAATTACCACCACCTTGTAGTATTATAACACAATAATTCTAAATTTTAATACAATTTAGTAATTTTTATGTAAATTGTATATTTTTAAATATATTTTTGTTACAATAATATAACTTACAAAAAGGAGCAGTTAAAATGAATAGATTGTTTGTATTTTTAAATATAATACTAATTGCATTAGCAGGGAACAATGGATATTTAGAACCGGAAGTACCTATGGAAGAAATTCAAGAGGAAAAAAGCATTGATGATATCGATTTAAGTCTTAAACCTAACGAAATGGGAAGAGTTATGGTTTTGATGCTTCACTCCATAGAAGATGAAGATGGAATTTGGGAAATATCAAAAGAAGCTTTCAGAGAGGATCTGGAATACCTTCATAACAATAGCTACTATTTAGTATCTTTGAAAGATTTTGTAAAAGGAGAGATGGTTGTACCTGCCGGTAAAACACCTGTTATACTTACTTTTGATGATGGACTGAAGAATAATTTTAATGTAATAGAAGAAAATGGAGAAATATTCATTGATCCAGATAGTGCAGTTGGAATAATGGAAGAATTCAAAAAGGAAAATCCAAACTTTAATTCTACAGCTACATTTTATTTGTTTGGTACAAATCCATTTAGACAAAGAGATCATATAGAGTTCAAATTAAATTTTTTAATAGAAAATGGATATGATGTAGGAAATCACACCTATAATCATGCTTATTTAAATGAGTTACAGGAAGATGAAATCAGATTTCAACTAGGAAGACAGGTGGAGGTAATAAAATATTATCTACCTGATTACGATATGAACACACTGTCACTTCCTTATGGGCTTAGGCCAAAAGGTGAACTGGAAGAATATATAATCAAAGGTGGTTATGATGGTTTTGAATACAATCATATAGCAGTACTAGATGTTGGTTCTCACCCTAGTTACTCTTGGGTGGATAAGAGATTTAATTTTAAAGAGATACCTAGAATAAGAGTAAGCCATACAGAAGAGTATCAAGAATCAGAAGAATGGTATGAATATTTTGAAGAGAAAAAAGACCTAAAATATATAAGTGATGGTGTAAATGATATTATTACTGTACCTGAAGATATGAAAGAACAGTTGGATGAAGAAAAGGTTAAAGGTAAAGAAATATATATATACAATAGGGAGATGTTAGATAATGAATAATCTAGATCTTAGAATAATTGCAATTATAATTTTTTTTGTTATACTAATAAGTATTCAGTATACTCTAAATTTAATTTTAAAAGAACTGAAAGAATTAAAAAGCATAGTTAAATATAAAAGAAATAAAGATTGAAATTTTGGAGGATTAGTTTGAACAGTTATGAATTTTCAGAAGTATATGATGTTTTAATGAAAGATGTACCTTATGAGCGTTGGACAAATTTTATTGATGCTAGATTAAAAGGATTTAGGGAAATAGCAGAGATAGGATGCGGTACAGGAGAAATAACCAGAAGACTTGGAGATAAAAATTATAAAGTTACAGCGGTAGATGTATCAGAGAATATGTTGGTAAAAGCATACGAGAAATTAAGAAGAATGCCTAATATCAAAGTTATGAAAGGTGATGGAAGAAATTTAAAGATTGATCAAAAATTTGATGCTGTACTTAGTACCTGTGATGTTGTAAATTATATGTTGGAGGATAAAGATCTTGAGCAATTCATAAAGAATTCTCATAAACTGCTAAAAGATGGCGGATATATAATATTTGACATAAGTAGTTACTATAAAATTAAAAATATTTTAAGTAATAATACCTTTGTTAACGAAGAAGAAGGTATATTTTATGTTTGGGAGAATTCTTTTGACGAAAAAAAATGTATTTCTGAAATGAATTTGAATTTCTTCATAAAAGAAGATAATAACTATAAAAGAATCATAGAAACCCAGCATCAAAGAGCTTATAAAGAAGAAGAAATAATAGATGTTTTAGAAAAAAACAGGTTTAAGGATATTAAAGTATTCGACAATTACAATGAAAAAAATCCTAATAAAAAATCAGAAAGAATTGTTTTTACAGCTATAAGGAGGTAAAGTATGGGATATATGATAAGAGGAATAGATAAAAAGCTATCCTTTAGATTTATGATAGTTAATTCAACAGATGTAGTAGAAAAAGCTAGAGAATATCACGAAACATCTCCAGTTGCTACGGCAGCCTTAGGAAGAATGCTGACAGCTGGTTTAATGATGGGATATACAATGAAATATGATAAAGACAAGCTTACCTTAAGAGTCAACGGTGGAGGACCGGCAGGCACAGTTCTTGTGACCTCAGATTGTAATGGAAACGTAAAAGGTTATATTCAAAATCCTAGATTTTTTGTTGAAGATAAAGAAAACGGAAAATTGAATGTAGGAAAAGCTATTGGAACTAACGGAACCCTTAAAGTAATAAGAGATATAGGAATGAAAGAGCCCTATATAGGACAATCTCAACTTATAACTGGAGAAATTGGTGAAGATATTGCGTCATATTATTTTGAATCCGAACAACAACCTACAGTAATTGGATTAGGAGTACTGGTTGATAAAGATATTTCTGTAAAATCTGCTGGAGGATTTATGATACAAACCATGCCTGATTTAAAAGAAGAAGAAATAGTAAAAATTGAAAAACAAGTATCTAAACTCAAAAATGTTTCAGATTACTTCAAAGAAGGTAAAAGTTTGGAAAAGATAGCAGAGGAGATTTTAAGCGAATTTGATATAGAAATAACTGAAAAAATACCTGTAGAGTATAAGTGTGATTGCAGCAAAGATAGAACTGAGGAGATTTTAATTTCAGTTGGTAAAGAAGATTTAGAAAAAATAATCAAAGAAGATGGTCAAGCCGAAGTAACTTGTCGGTTTTGTGATAAAAAATATTTATTCAATAAAAAAGACTTAGAGAGAATTTTAGAAAATTTATAAAGCACTAAAAAAACCGCAGCTGCGGTTTTTTTAGTGCTTTAGAAAGTTTATAAATAACATATAAAAAACCGCGGACGCGGTTTTTTTAGTGCTTTAATTTAAAATGATATATGATATAATTTTATAGAAAATATGATTTTACTCTCGTTTAATAAATAAAGGAGGTTAAATACGTGAAAAAAGTAATATTAAAAAATAAATCAGTTATTATGTTTCGAGAATTAGATGCACATGATGCTGAAGTAGTATTAGACTATTTGAATAAAGTTGGAGGAGAAACAGATTTTTTGACCTTTGGAGAAGAAGGCATATCTTATACTGTAGAACAGGAGAAGGTAGTCTTAAGAAATATGAAAGAAACTGAAAGAAATTATATGATAGGTGGTTATATAAATGAAAATCTCGTTACTATTGGGAGTATTACAAGTTCATCTAAAAAAAGATTAAAGCATAAAGCTGATATAGGAATAAGCGTATTAAAGGATTATTGGAACTTTGGTATTGGAAGTCGAATGATGGAACATCTAATATCTTTGTGCAAGGAAAAAAACTTTAAGAAAATCGATCTTCTTGTTTATGAAAACAATGATAAAGCAATAAAATTATACGAAAAATTTGGATTTATTAAAGAAGGATTATTAAGTAGAGACGTTCTTATTGAAGAAACCTTTTATAGTTCCTATCATATGGGATTAAAAATAGATTAAAGGAGGAGTAAATGACTTATAAAAAAATTAAAGATTTAAAAGTTAATGAAAGATTCGATAGTTTTTTTCTGGTGAAATCTTGTGAAGTGAAAAGTGATAAAAATGGTAAGCTATATATGGATCTTATCCTTGGAGATGGCATGGAGGATATAAACGGTAAAATTTGGAATTTAAATAAAGATATTGAAGAAAGAATAGATAATTACAAGGTTATGAAAATTAGAGGAACTGCAAGTGAGTGGAAAGGTGTAAAACAGTTAAAAATTGAAAGAATAAGAGAAATTAATTCCCAGGATGAAGTAAATATTAAGGATTTTGTCCAAACAGCCCCCTTAGAACCAGAAGATATGTTTAATGAAGTAAAAACCTATATAACTAAAATTAAAAACGAAGATATAAAGCAAATAGTACTTGAAATAATCACTAAATATAAAGATAAAATGAGTTATTATCCTGCCGCTAAATCCAATCACCATTCAATAAAAGGCGGATTACTATATCATTTGGTAAGAATGCTAAGGTTAGGTGAAAAATTAGCTCAAACCTATGAGAATATAAATACAGATTTAATATACGCAGGGATACTTTTACATGATGTATGTAAAATTGAAGAAATGGATTCTAATGAAATGGGTATTGTAAATGACTATACAAGAGACGGTAAACTATTAGGTCATATCACAATGGGAGTTATAGAAGTAGAAAAGGCAGCTGATAAGCATAAAGTTGATGAAGAAATCAAAGTATTGCTACAGCACATGATATTAAGTCATCATTATTTTCCAGAATTTGGATCCCCCAAAAAGCCGATGATTCTAGAAGCTGAGATACTTCACTATATCGACCTTATAGATGCTAGAGTATATGATTTTGAAGAAGGTCTAAAGAACGTAGAATACGGAGACTTTTCCGATAGAATTTGGACTCTTGATAATATTAATATATACAAAAGAAATTTCGATAAAAAAGAATGTGACTAGAATAATAAATGCAAGGGGTTGTAAAATTATATGAATCTTAATTATATATTTGGAGTATCTAGAAGTGGAAAGAGTAGATATATTTATCAACAAATAAAAGAAGATTTAAAAAATAATGATAAGAATTTAATTTTAATTGTACCGGAGCAAATTACTTACGAAAAAGAAAGAGAATTAATTGATTTCCTTGAAACAAAGGGCATAATGAAGGTTCAAATCTTAAGTTTTACAAGATTGGAATATAAGATACTGGAAGAAGTGGGAGGAATAAAAGAAAAAGAAATAAATGACTACGGTAAAATAATGCTTTTAAGAGAAATTTTCGAAAATAATAAAAATAGTCTAAAAGTTTTTGGAAGATCATACAAAAAAGAAGGATTTTTGAAAAACTTTAATTCATTATTGAAAGAATTAAAAGAAAATAGAGTACATTTAGAATTTTTAGAAAAGCTAAAGGACAAAGAATTTGAAAATTACGGATTTGATAGAAAATTAGAAGATATAAAAATAATTTATAAAAAACTTGAGGAGAAACTTGAAAATACATACTTAGATAGTGAAGATAAGAAAAATTTGTTTATTGAGAAAATTAAGGATTCCAGATACATAAATAATAGCACTATCTATATAGATGAATTTAATAAATTTTCATATCTTCAGCTGCAGATGATAAGAGAATTATTATTAGCTTCTGGCGAGATATATTTAACACTTCCTTTACTGGAGATGAGTTCATCGGAAGAAATAGAAAAGGAAGAATTCAAAGTAAGTATAAAAACTTTGAATGATTTGAATAAAAAAATAGAAGATTTAAATCCTAAAATCAAATCTATTAGTTTAAAAAGAAAAGATATATTAAAGAATGACATTGATCATCTTGAAGAAAACTTCTTTAATTATTTCCCTCAAAAATATAAGTCTTCTCCGGAAAGCATAGAGATTTTTTATGGTCAAAATCCTTATGAAGAAATAGAGATGGTTGCTGATAGAATTATAAAAGATTTAAGGAAATATGATATAAGGTATAAGGACATTGGAATATTATTAGGAGATGAATCTGTATATATTCCTGTTATTGAAAAAGTATTTAAAGAATACGAAATACCTTTTTTTGTTGATTATAAAAAAGATCTTATGGATAATTCTTTTGTTGTATTTATAATGTCATACTTAGATTGTATAGCTTACAATTATAAAAGAGAAGATATATTTAGATTATTAAAGATAGGTTATTGGGATTTTGATTTTGAAGATATAGAAAGAATAGAAAATTATTCGATAAGATGGGGAATTGATAGAAACAGATGGTTTGAAGAATTTAAATATAAAGATGAAGAAGATGATTTAGAATATTTAAACGATTTAAGAGAAAAAATCGTAGAAATTTTGCCATCAAAAAAATCATATACAGGAAAAAAAACTATAGAAAAATTAGTAAATACAATATGTTATGACATAGACAACCTAAATTTAAAAGAGAAAATCGAAAAGGATACAGAAATTTTAAAAAGACAAAGTTTATTTGAAGAAGCATATATTAACAGTCAGGTATGGAACTCTGTCATGGAGTTGTTTGACCAGATTATAACTATATCAGGAAATGCTAATATAAACATAAGTGAATTTAAAAACATATTGGATTCAGGTTTAGCAGAATATGAAGTAGGAATTATCCCATCTAAGATAGATTCGGTTATAATAGGAAATCTAGATAGAACTAAATTTGTAAGTAAAGAAACTATTTATTTAGTTGGAGTAAATGACGGTTATATACCCAAGAGCCTTGATGATAACGGAATTTTAATCGATGAAGAAAAAGATTTGCTAAAGAAAAATGGTTTAGAATTAAAAAATACCGAATATCAAATAGATTCAGAAAAACATAATTTTTATAATATACTCAGTAGAGGAAAGGAAAAAATTAGTTTTAGTTATTCTCTTGGAGACTACGATGGGTCAAGTTTACTTAGATCTTCTTATATTGATAAAATTATAGAAATATTTCCCAAAATTAAAATCAGTAGTAGTTTGTCTTTGACACAAAAGGAAAAACTACATGTTAGAGTTAACCCTGTATTAAATCAAATTGTGAATATTATTACAAAAGAAAAAACTATTCAGAATATTAAGGGCATTCATAAGGAAACTTTAAAGTGGCTATTATTAAACAAAGAAAACTTTTCTGATTTTCTTAAAAAAGGTTTGCTTTACACTAATAACAAAGCATTTATAGATGAATCTTATACAAAGAAGTTATATGAAAGACCATTAACACTATCTCCATATAGTTTAGAAAGTTATTCAAGCTGTCCATTTAAATTTTTTGTAGAGTATGGACTTAAACCAGTAGAGAGAAAAGAGTATGTAGTTGATAATAGAGATATAGGCAAAATATACCATAACTCGGTAGAGAAATTTACCAAGCACATAGTCGATAAGAAAGAAGAATTCATAGAAATAGAAGATGGTTTAAAAGTCATGGAATATTCTATAAAAGAAGCTATAAATGACGAAAAAGATAAAAACAGTCCAATCGACTATACTTACAGAAACAAATATTTAAAGAAAAAAATCACAAGAGTTGGTATGGAAACTGCGAAGGGTCTAATTGAACACCTAAACAGGAGTGATTTCAAACCGAGATATTATGAGATAAGTTTTGAAGATGATTCGAAATTTAAATCTATCGAGAAAGATATCGGCCTAGATGAAAAATTAAAGATAAAAGGAAGAATTGATAGGGTAGATATTTACGAAACAGATACTGAAATCTTTATAAATGTAATAGACTATAAATCTAAAGATAAATCTATAGATTTAACCTCATTAGCTAATGGTATGGAATTACAACTTTTCATATATCTTAATGCTTTAATAAAAAATTCTAAAAAAATAATTGGTAAAGATTCAATGATAGGAGGAGTTTTTTATTTTAGCATTTTACTACCATGGATAGATGGAGATAAATTTTCAGACAAAGAATCAATTGAAAAGCAGCTTTTAAAAAGCTATAAGATGGAAGGATATTTTTTAGAAGACAAGGAATTAATAAAAAAATTAGATAGTAAAATCGAAGAAGAAAGAGAATCCACTATAGCAAAAATCAAATTGAATAAAAATGGTTCTATAAGTAAAGCTTCACAAACTCTAGATAAAGAATCTTTTGAAGGACTTTTAAACTATGTTGATAACAAAGTTAAGGAAATTGGAAAAAAAATTCTTAGTGGTAAAATAATAATAGAGCCTTACAAAAAAAACAAAGAAATACCATGTAGATGGTGTTCTTATATTGATATTTGCCAATTTGATAAAACCATGCCGGATAACAAATACAAGATAATATCAAAAATAGATAAAAAAGATTTCAAAGAGTTACTAAAAAAAACGGGTGATTCAGATGATTAAATGGACAGAAGAACAAAAAATGGCAATAAGAAATAAAGATAAAAACTTGCTTGTTTCAGCTGCGGCTGGATCTGGTAAAACAGCTGTTTTGGTAGAAAGAATAATAGATACACTAATTAAAAAAAATGTAAATATAGATGAATTTTTGATTGTTACATTTACTAATGCTGCAGCAAAAGATATGAAAAAAAAGATACAAAAAAGTTTAATAGAGAGGATTAATAAAGAAGATACAAATAGATATAAATTAAGAAAACAGATAAACAAACTTAACAAAAGTAATATATCAACAATTCATGCTTTTTGTACCAATATCATAAGAAAATACTACTATCTTATAGATATAGATCCAAATTTCACAATAAGCAGTATAGAAGAAAATGAAATTTTATTTAATGATGCTTTAGAAAATGTATTAGAAAAAAGCTATAAAGAAAACTCTTATGAATTTCAATCTCTAGTAGATAATTATAGTGAAGATAGAGGAGATTCAAGGCTTGAAAGCATTATTAAACAGATCTATTTTGGAATACAGAGTTTTTCATACCCTATTAAATGGTTGGAAGAATCCGTAGAACTATTAACAGATGACAGCAGAGATAGCATATGGTTCAAAATTATAAAAAAAGATATCTTAAAATTATTGAGTGATTCAAAGAAGATGATTCTAGAAATGGAAAATTTATTGGATTACGACGGTCCCGGTCAGGTATATCAAGAAACCTTAGCAAAAGATACTGAGTTAATTGTTACTATGTTTGAATTATATAAAAAGGATATAGATGAATTTTCTAACTATTTTAATTCTATTAGTTATAGTAGTTTGCCAAGAATTTCAAACAAGAAAAAAGACGAAGTTTGCGAGACTTATAAAGCAAAAAGAGATTTGTTGAAAAAATTAATATCAGAAATCGAAAAATTAGTACCTAAAGATGGATTTAGTACACTTATTAAAGTAACTAAAGATACTTACATTCCCATGCATGGTTTGTTAGATGTAGTAAAAAAAGTAGATGAAAAATTTAAAGCTTTAAAAAGCGAAAAAGGTCTTTTAGATTTTAACGATCTTGAGCATTATGCTTTAGAACTATTAGATTATGATGAAGTATCCAGATACTATAGAGATAAATTTAAATATATATATATTGATGAGTATCAGGATAGCAATCAGGTTCAAGAAACAATTATTGAAAGAATCAAAAAAGATAATAACTTATTTATGGTTGGTGACGTTAAACAAAGCATCTATAGATTTAGACAGGCTGATCCAACAATATTCATGTCAAAATTAGAAGATTTTAGTAAGGGCAACCGAGATAAAGATATGATTGTTAATCTAAATAAGAACTTTAGGAGTAGATCAGAAATTTTAAACTGTATAAACTATTTGTTTAAAAATATTATGTCAAAAGATTTAGGAGAAATTGATTACGACAATCTCAGCTATTTATATAATGGAATTAATTTTGAAACAAATGAATTAAGTGATGATGTTGAATTAAATGTATTTAATAAAAAGTCAGAAGAAATAGAAGAGATTGACGAAGAGTTATTGGATTTGCAGGATATTGAAATAGAAGCAAAACTTACTGCTGAAAAAATAAAAGGATTAGTTGGCAAAAAAACTTTTAGCAGAGAAGAAGGATGGAGAGATATAAAATACAAAGATATTGTAATTTTGCTAAGAGCAACTAAAGGAGCTCAGGAGATATACGATGAAGTATTTAGTGAAGAAAACATCCCGCTTTATGCTGATAGTAATGAAGGATATTTTGATTCTGTAGAAATAAAGATAGTAATAAATTTGTTAAAATTAATTGATAATTTTAAGCAAGATGTACCTTTAATAAGTGTTATGAGATCTATCATAGGAGATTTTACCCTTGAAGAAATGATAGAAATAAGACTTAACAGTAAAAAAACTCCATATTATCGAAGTTTAATTATATATGCAAAAGATAAAAATGATGAAATATCTATAAAAATTAAGAAGTTTATTGAAAAAATTAGAAATTGGCGTCTCCAAAGCAAATATAAATCCTTAAATAAATTAATATGGGATATACTAATAGAAACAAATTATTATTATTTTATTGGGCTGCTTCCTAAAGGAGAAATGAGACAGGGAAATCTTAAGTTACTGGTAGATAAAGCATATAATTTTGAAAAAACAAAAATGAGTGGACTTGTAAAATTTTTACAGTATATAGATAAGGTCAAATCATCTTCGAGAGATATGGGTAGTGCTAGAATTTTAGGAGAAAATGATGATGTAGTGAGATTGATGAGTATTCATAAAAGTAAAGGGCTGGAGTTTCCTATTGTTATCATTCCAGGATTAAATAAAAAATTTAATTTAATGAATAGTAGTTCGAGTATTATTATTCATAATACTTGTAGGTTAGCACCTAAATATTTCAATGTAGATGAAAAAATTTCTAAAGAGACATTACCTCGGTTAGCTAGCAAATCGGTAATTAAAAAAGAAGATTTATCTGAAGAAATGAGAGTATTGTATGTTGGCATGACTAGAGCAATTGACAAGCTTATTTTAATTGGAACTGTTAAAGATATAGACAAGAAAAAAGAAAAATGGAAGAATGGAGTTGATTTTTTTAACTTATATACTTCTAATAGCTATATTGATTGGATAGGAAAAGCTCTTTATAATCACAAAGATGGTGTAGACTTAAGAGTTGGAGAAGAATTAAAATCTGAGGATGAAGAATTCAAATCGAAATGGAAAATTAACCTTTTGGATTATGAGGATATAAATAAAAAAGAGAAAATTGTATC
The DNA here is from genome assembly GCA_033549325.1 of Bacillota bacterium. Lineage (GTDB taxonomy): Bacteria > Bacillota > Clostridia > Tissierellales > Dethiosulfatibacteraceae > UBA8670. Next base: position 16,458 of record JAWSUU010000005.1, read on the forward strand.
AAAAAGAAATAATATCTACCATGATATCTTAAAATTAGAAAATCAGACCGATATAAAATTAAATTATGTAGAGAATTTACTAAGCTGGAAATATCCTTTTGAAAATGCGATAGAGGTTCCTCCAAAGGTATCTGTAACGGAATTAAATAAGCATAGAACGCAAAAGTATGAAGATAGTAGATACAATATACCAAACATATCAGAGATACCTACTTTCAAAGACAAAAGTGTAAAATTTAGCGGAAAAGAAATTGGAACTATAACTCACTTTGTGATGCAGATGTTAAGATTAAAAAAAGATATAGATGAGAAGTATATAAAAGAAGAAGTTAATAGAATGATAATAAACAAGCAGCTAACAGAAGAAGAAGGAAATGTGGTAGATTATAAAAAAATTAACAGATTTTATAATTCAAAAATTGGTAAAAGAATGTTATCATCTAATGAAGTTTACAGAGAAGAACCTTTTATAGTCAAGAAAAAGCCTTTTGAAATAAGTAGCGAATATATAGATAATGAGGAAAGTATCTTAGTTCAGGGAATAATAGATTGTTATTTTCATGAAAAAGATGAATTAGTTCTTATAGACTATAAAACAGATAGCTTGTATAATAAAACATCAAAGGACATATTGAATAGTTACAAAGAACAAATTATCGAGTATCGACAAGCATTGGAGACTCTGACAGAGAAAAAAGTCAAAGAAAGTTATATTTATCTCTTAACTGCGGATAAGTTTATAAAAGTAGATTAAATGATAAATTTATAGTTTGAATTATGTCTAAAATAAATGTATAATAAATTTAAGAATACCTGCGGTGTTCGAGATCCAAGTAATTCAACCGACATTTTGAGTAAGGGAGTTCGGAGTTTCTCTAGGGATGGAAAGCCTGTTACAGGACTTCAGAACTGGAGAACAGAGCACCCACCTGCAAACCAGCGGGCGTGAATTAGAAGGATTACGGCACTGTGGGTTTTAATTTTTCAAGGAGGATGTTATGTACGACTTTCATATACATTCTATTTACTCTAATGACTGTAAATATGAACTTGATGAAATGATTAAAAGTGCAAGAACTAGAAAATTAAAAATAGTATACTGTTGTGATCATTTTGATGTTCACAGCGAACCCCACAAGGATTTAACATTTCATGCAGAAGAATATTGGAAAGAAATTAAAAGAATAAATAAAAAATATGATGACATTGAAGTTTTAGCTGGCATAGAGATGAATATTGACTTAAATTCCATAGTAAGAGTAAAAAATGTTATAGATTTGCAGGAATTTGATTTAATTATACTATCTTTTCATAGAATTAATAATGTATTTTTAAATGAAATAAATTATAATGAAATCAGTGTAGATAAAAATATATATAGGGAGTACTACTATCAAATATTAGAAGTAATGAAAAATTATAAAGATTATGATGTCTTAGGTCACCTTGATTATATAGATAGATTTGGTCCGGACATAAAATTTGCTTACTATAAAGATATAATCGCCGAAATATTAAAAATATTAATTAAAGAAGGAAAAAGTTTGGAAGTAAGTACCTCAGGATTTAGCCACAGAGTAGCTAGACAATATCCTAAAAAAGAGATTTTGACCCTATATAAAAAATTAGGGGGTTCTAACATTATCATTGGATCTGATGCTCACTATCCTGAACATGTAGGATTTAACTGTAAAAATATTATAAACTATCTTAAAAAATTAGGCTTTGAGAATATTTCTGTATACAGAAAAAGAGGAATGCAAAAAATCAGAATTTAAAAAGGATGCAAAATGATTAATATATTAATAAAAATTGGCCTGTTATCACTAATAGGTGCAAGTATTGGTTACGTTACAAATGTAATTGCTATAAAACTTTTATTTAGACCCGTTGAACCTTTTAAGATAATTGGTTTTGAGATACAGGGTGTAATACCTAAAAGACAAAAAGAACTTTCTAAAAGCATAGGTGATACTGTAGAAAATGAACTTCTTAGCATTGAAGAATTACTGCAGTCCTTTGTAACAGAAGATAGAATTGAAAAATTGCTTGATAAAATTAAATTAAAAACTCAGAAGGTTATTGAAGTAAAAATATCAGAATACCCACTAATAATGGGTTTAAAAAGACCCTTAATTAAATATATAAATAATGTAATGGATGAAGAAGGTTCAGATTATATTTATGAGGTAATTAAAGATATTAGTGCAAAAGCAGAAGAAGACATAAGCATAAGCGGGATGATTGAAGAAAAGATTAATTCTTTCGATTTATCAAAAGTAGAAGAAATAGTTTTTGACATTGCAAAAAAAGAATTAAGACATATTGAAATATTAGGAGCTGTACTTGGATTTCTAATAGGAATTGTACAAGGAATTATAGTGCACTTATTTTAAAGCATTCTTTACACTCACTTAATTTATAAATTCATAATCAATAAAAAAGGAGTATAAGATGAAATCTGTGGTTAAAATAACAGGTGAAGACAAAATAGGAATTATAGCAAAAATAACTGGAATATTAGCAGCAAATAAAGTAAATATTTTAGATATCAATCAAACTGTAAAAAAAGATTTTTTTACTATGGTTATGTTGGTTGACACTTCAAAAACATCAATAAGCTATGTTGAATTAAAGAACAAACTAGAGAAAACAGGAAAAGATATGAATCTTTCTGTTATACTTCAAAGAGAAGACATATTCAATAAACTAAATGAACTTTAGTTACATTTAGAATCAAATATTTGTAAATCGAATTATTTCCATATAATTTGATTTATTTTTTATATAGAATAATTTAAATATAATAAATATCATTAAGGGAGAAGACAATGAATAAAACACCATCGAAAAATTTTGTTTTTATAGGTCTTTTTTTTACATCTTTATCTTCAATATTTGTTAAATTATCAGATTCACCATCTATAATATTATCAGCCTATAGAATGTTATTTGCATCATTACTTTGGGTTATTCCAGTGTTTATAAAAGATCGTGAGGAAATAAAAAAAGTTACAGTTTCAGATTTACTATGGTGTTTTGTTAGTGGAGTTTTTTTAGCCCTCCATTTTGCATCATGGATTGCATCGTTAAGTATGACCTCAGTAGCAAGTTCAACTGTGCTAGTTTCATTAAGCCCGGTTTTTGTTGCAGCATTTAGTTACCTTGTATTAAAGGAAGATTTAAGTTTAAAAGCTATAATAGGAATAGCGGTTGCAGTAATAGGATCTGGTTTAATTGCTTTTGGAGACTCTCAAGGAGGTGGACATGCCTTAAAAGGAGATTTTTTAGCACTTTTAGGAGCTTTTTTTGTAGGAGGTTATTTACTTATAGGAGGAAGGGTAAGAATCCGTTTGGGTGTTAGAGTATATGTTTTAATAGTATATTCTATATCTGCAGTTGTTCTTTTTTCTATAGCTTTAGTTACTAAAACACCAATATATCCATATCCCGTGGAAGAGTTGCTGCTATTTTTCGCCTTGGCTTTTTTCTGTTCTCTTCTAGGTCACAGCGTTTATAACTGGATGTTGGAATATGTATCGTCTACCTTTATATCAGTGTCTACATTAGGAGAACCAATATTTGCAACAATTTTAGCTTTAATAATTTTCAAAGAAATACCAAGCATCTTAACTTTAATGGGGGGAATATCTGTTCTTTTAGGTTTATACATATATGTTAAGTCAACAGGAGTCAAAAACCCGGAATTGAAGATAGAATAAAATGAAAAAATATTTAACAAGAATTACAATTATAACGTTAATTTCTATATTTGTTTTAAATATTTACTTTATAAGAAGTATTTTAGTTATGATACCTTACAATATTATCAACCTGAAGGATTCATTTATAGATGAAGAAAATTTAAAGATAGAAATTCCCAAAGAAGAAAATTTAGATTGGTACCCTATTATGAATACTTTTAATGCTAAATATTTTTCGAACTTCATTAAGAAAGATGTTGATTTAATTGTATACTACACTTTTGGATCCTTTAAAAACAAGTATTCTAATATCTTCAGAAAATCATCCCCCACCTATTCTAGTTTTTATGGTGCATATATTACTAGAAATAACTCCAATGAAGAATTTATTTTTACAAATTCTGGTAATTTGATCCTAAATGACATTAAAAACATATTAATATATGACTACATATATTTGGTTTTAGAACCTTTAGGATATGATGAGGATGTTGATATAGATTTTAAAATAATTCAACAAAATGAAAGAGATGCTAGAGTCACTTTGATAGCCGAAATATATATGAATGGACTGGCACATTCATATAAAAAGTTTAATAACAATTACCTACAGTATGGAACCCCAGATAAATATATAAATGAAGAATTTAATTCTATAAAGACCTACGGTAAATTTATTATTGAAAAGGACAAGAATGATATTAATATAATTTACTATATAATTAATAAAAATATTTCTGTTGTAAAAGGGTGGAATTATTAATATGATTTTTTTATGCTTTGCATTAAAGTTTGAAGCAGATCCATTTATAGAATTTTTTAATTTAAAAAAAGTACATAATATAAATAAGGTTAGAATATATAAAAATCAAGATATAGCTGCCGTAATAACAGGTTCAGGTATTATAAATGCAGCTGAAGGTTTGAGTAATTTATTTACTAGGTATCATGAAGATAGAAATGATATATTTATAAACATTGGTATTGCTGGTGGTATCAGGAAATACAAATATGGAGAAATATTTATAATCAATAAAATTGTGGGTATTAATAAAGATGAATACTTTCCGGATGTAAACTCCCATCCCTTTAAGGAAATTGCATTAGAAACTATTTTGAGTAAAGATATAAATAATCAAACTATTAAAGAAAGTTTAACAGATTTAGAAGGAGAAGCATATTATAGAGTAGCTCAAAATTATGTTTATCAAAACAATATACATATAATAAAAATCATTTCAGATTATAAAGAAGAAAAAAAATTAAACAGAGTTTTTGTTAAAAACTTGGTAAAAGAAAGTTCCAAAAGAATTATTAATTATATAAATAATTTAAGACAAAATACTGATATAGATATAAAGACCTTTAAATTTTCAGTTAGAGAAGAGAATTTAATAAATATAATATCTAAAAACTACAGGTTATCAAGATATTTAGAGATTGATTTTAAAAAGAAAGCTTATGATTACAAAGTTAGAGGAAATGATTTAATTAAATTATTGAACTCCTTTACTAATGTAGAATCATACAATAAAGATGATAGAAGGAAAAAATACAATGAACTCACTGGAAAACTTGAAATATTCAAAGTTTAATAAAATTTATATCGAAGAAGATATTTTAGAGAATGAGTATACAAAGGAAATCCTAGAAAATATAAAAAACTTTCAAGTAATTAAAATAAAACACTATAAAGATGTTTTTAATAGAAAAAATCAATCCCATAGATTCCAAAAAGAAAATTTAAATATAATTCTTGCTAAAAGCAATGAAAAAAAACTATATAAAGGTGCAGAGATTTGTAATGATTTTGGATACGATGATTTTTATTACATAGTTAATTTAATGAACTGTACTTATGATTGTGAATACTGCTTTTTAAAGGGTATGTATCCAAGCAGTAATATAGTTATTTTTGTAGATTATGATGAAATAATGAAAGAGGTTAAAAAAAAGCTAAAAAAAAATAGTTATTTAAGTCTTTCATATGAAGGAGATCTTTTGGCATTAGAAAAAATTCACGGGTTAAATAAAAAGTGGATAAAATTTGCTAGGGAAAATCCTGATGTACAATTTGAATCCAGAACTAAAAGTAATAATTTCAACTTAATAAAGGATGAGGAGCCAGCAGATAATTTTATTTTATCCTGGACATTATCTCCAAATATAATTATTGATAAATATGAAAAATATACTCCATCATTGGATAATAGAATAAAAAGTATCAATGAAGCTTTGTTAAAAGGATGGAAGGTTAGAATATTCATAGAACCTGTATTAAGGATAGAAAATGGGGTAAATATATATATGGAGATGTTTAATTATATAAAAGAAAAAATTGATTTAAATAAAATTGATAAAATCAATTTAGATTTTTTTAGAATAAATAAGGATTATTTTAAGAAATTAAAAAATATCTACAGTGATTCAATTCTGTTTGTTTATCCTTTTGAAAACAACAATGGAATTTTAGAATATAAAGAAAATTATAAAAAAGAAATTTATAAAGAATATAAAAAAATTATTGTTGATTAATTTTTGAAGTTGATATATATAAATTTTATGATATAATGATTAGATGACTTTGACTAAACTATTAAATATAAACATTTAATAATAAATATATTAATAATCAAGGAGGAAGTAATGGCAAAAATAGTTAACAAAGAGAAAAATATTGTAACAATAGAGTTTGAAATAACACCGGAAAAATTTGAAGAGGGAGTCCAAGAAGCTTATTTAAAGAATAGAAAAAATATTAATATTCCAGGCTTCAGAAAAGGAAAGGCTCCAAGAAAGTTAATTGAATCAAGATACGGTAAGGGTGTATTTTACGAAGATGCATTAGATATAGTAATACCACCGGCATACGAAGAAGCTCTTGAAGAAACTCAATTAGACCCAATTGATCAACCTAAATTAGACATAAAAGAATTTGAAGAAGGAAAAAATATAATTATTAAAGCTGATGTAGAGGTAAAACCAGAAGTTAAATTGGTAGATCCAAAAGAAATAGAAGTTGAAAAAATTAATTCTGAAGTAGATGACACACAGGTTGAAAACTCTTTAAAAGAAATGCAGGAAAAAAATGCAAGGATTATAAATGTTGAAGACAGATCTGTAAAAGAAGGAGATACTGTTACAATAGACTATAAAGGCTATATTGGTGAGGAAGTCTTTGAAGGTGGAACAGCTGAAAATCAATCTCTAGAAATTGGATCCAAACAATTTATACCTGGATTTGAAGAACAATTAGTTGGCAAAAATACTGGAGAAGATGTTGATGTTAAGGTAACTTTTCCTGAAGATTATAATGCAGAAGAATTAGCAGGTAAAGAAGCAACTTTTAAAGTTAAGATACATGAAATTAAAGAAAAAGAATTACCAAAACTAGACGATGAATTCGCTAAAGATGTTAGTGAATTTGATACTATAGATGAACTTAGAAATGATACAAAAGAAAACCTGATTAAAAAAGCTAAAGATAGTGAAAAAATAACAAATCAAAATAATGCTATCACAGAATTTGTAAGCAAGTGTGAAGTTGAAGTACCAGAAGTATTGGTAGACAGAGAAATCGAAAATCAATTAAATGGTTTCAGACAACAACTTGCTCAACAAGGTATAAACTTAGAAGATTATACAAAGATGATTGGTCAGGAAATGGACGACTTAAAAGAAAATATTAGACCACAAGCTGAAACAAGTGCAAAAACAGAACTAGTAATAGAAGCTGTTGCAGAGGAACATGATTTTCAAGTAACTGAAGAAGAATTAGAAGAAGAATTGAAAAAACTTGCTGATTCTTATGGTGTAGGCGAAGATAAAGTGGAAGACTTCATTGAAAAAATGAAAGAAGACAGTAAAGAATATATTGAAGATTCTGTTAAAAGAAGAAAGGCAATAGAATTTATAACTGAAAATGTAAAAATGGTAGAAAAAGTAGAAGCTGAAGAAGAGAAATTAAAAGAATCTGAATCAGTAGAATAATAATTAAAAAAATTAACGGAGGTGTAATTATGCCATTAGTACCATATGTAATAGAAAACACAGGAAGAGGAGAAAGATCTTACGATATTTACTCCAGGTTGTTGAAAGAAAGAATAATATTTTTAGGAGAACAGGTTAATGATGCTACTGCAAGTTTACTAGTAGCTCAGATGCTTTTTTTAGAAGCTGAGGATCCAGATAAAGATATACAAATATATATAAATAGTCCTGGAGGTTCAATAACAGCAGGATTTGCTATTTACGATACAATGCAATACATCAAGCCGGATGTTTCAACAATATGTATAGGTATGGCTGCAAGTATGGGAGCATTTTTATTAGCTGCCGGAACAAAAGGAAAAAGATTTGCATTGCCAAATGCAGAAGTAATGATACATCAACCTCTTGGAGGGGCACAAGGTCAAGCAGAAGATATAAGAATACAAGCAGATAGAATTATAAAAATGAGAGAAGATATAAATAAAATATTAAGTGAAAGAACAGGACAACCATTAGAAGTAATCAGAAAAGATACAGATAGAGATCATTTTATGACAGCTGAAAAAGCTCAGGAGTACGGTCTGATAGATGAAGTGATTAGCTATAGAAAATAAAGGAGTGTTCATATGGCTAAAGATGAAAAACACTTGAGATGTTCATTCTGTGGAAAATCCCAGGATCAAGTGAGAAGATTAATCGCCGGACCTAATGTTTACATATGTAATGAATGTGTAGACTTATGCAAGGAGATTATTGACGAAGAAACGGACTTTTTAGAAGAGTCTGAATTAAAAAAACTTCCAAAACCAAAAGAAATTTTTGAGTTTTTGGATAAGTATGTTATAAAACAGGATCAAGCTAAAAAATCAATGGCTGTTGCTGTTTATAATCACTATAAAAGAATAAATAGCTACAAAAAAACAGGAGAAATTGAAATACAAAAGAGCAACATACTATTAATAGGTCCTACAGGCAGTGGAAAGACCTATTTAGCTCAAACCTTAGCAAGAATGTTAAAAGTGCCCTTTGCAATAGCAGATGCTACTTCATTAACAGAAGCAGGATATGTAGGCGAAGATGTAGAAAATATTATATTAAAACTAGTTCAATCTGCTGATTATGACATTGAAAAAGCAGAAAAAGGGATAATATATATAGATGAAATCGATAAAATTGCAAGAAAAGGAGACAATCCTTCTATAACAAGAGATGTAAGCGGAGAAGGAGTACAGCAGGCACTATTAAAAATACTAGAAGGTACTGTAGCCAATGTGCCTCCACAAGGTGGGAGGAAACATCCTCATCAGGAATTCTTACAAGTGGATACATCCAACATCTTATTCGTTATAGGTGGAGCTTTCGACGGTATAGAAAAGATCATACAAAAAAGAATAGGAAAAAAATCTATGGGCTTTGGAGCTGAGATAGGCGAAAATGTTAAGCAAGACTACAGTAAAATTATTAAAAATATTCAAGCTCAGGATTTGTTAAGGTTTGGATTAATTCCTGAATTTGTAGGTAGAATCCCTGTAATAGTTCCATTAGAAGAACTAGATGAAGAAGCTTTAATAAGAATTATGGTAAATACTAAAAATAGTTTAGTTGACCAGTATAAAGAGCTTTTTAAAATGGATGGTGTAGAACTAGAAATAGAGAAGGAAGCATTAAAGGTAATAGCTGAAAAAGCTTTAGAAATTAAAACAGGTGCAAGAGGTTTAAGAGGTATTTTAGAGAAGGTTATGACAGAAATAATGTACGACATACCTTCGAGATACGACATTGAAAAATGTATAATTACAAAAGATACAGTATTAAATGATAAAGGGCCTACACTATTACTAAACAATAATGCTGATCAAGACGAGAATTCAGAAACAGCTTAAAAAAATGCCTGTGAAACAGGCATTTTTTATTAAATTAAATAAATAATCAAAATGGAGTAGATATATGACTAAAAATTATGATAAAGAAATAAAAATTTTACCAATGATACCTTTAAGAGGAATGCATATTTTTCCAGGTATGGTAATTCATTTTGATGTTGGCAGAGAAAAATCAATTAATGCTTTAGAAGAATCTATGATAAATGATTCTATAATCTTTTTGAGTACTCAAAAAGATGCGAGTACTGAAATGCCAACAGAAGATGATTATTTTGAATATGGGGTAGTATGCAAAATAAAACAAATGCTCAAAATGCCTGGAGACAGTATTAGAGTTTTAGTTGAAGGGTTAAATAGAGGAAAAATAAAAAAAATAATTTCAGAAGAAGAATATATAGAAGTTGAGATAGAAAGTTATAAAGAAAAAGATGATGGCGAAATAAGCGAAAAAATGGAGGCTGTGATGAGGATGGTAAAAGAATCCTTTGAAAGCTATACATCTATAAATTCAAAAATACCAGATGATGCTATAATTTCAGTAAATGAAGTTGAGGAACCAAGTAGGCTTTCCGATGTTATTGTTTCTTATATATTTTTAAAATCAAGTGACAAGCAAAATCTTTTGGAAACATTAGATCCATACGAAAGACTTGAAAAACTTCAGGTTATACTAAAACAAGAAATAGAAGTAATAAAACTAGAAGAAACAATAAATAAAAGAGTTAAAAAACAAATAAATGAACTTCAAAAAGAATACTATTTAAAAGAGCAAATGAAAGCAATCCAGAAAGAGCTGGGAGAAGACGAAGACCTAGGTGACGAAGTTGAAGATTACTTAAAACAAATAAAAAAGGCAAAAATGCCTAGTGAGGCTAAAGAAAAAGCAGAAAAAGAAGCAAAGAGATTGCTTAAAATCAACCAAGCATCACCAGAAGCAGGGGTAATAAGAACTTATCTTGATTGGTTGATAGGATTACCTTGGAATAAATCCACTAAGGATAATAAAGATATAAAAAAAGCAAGAAATGTTCTTGAAGAGGATCACTACGGATTAGAAGATGTAAAGGAAAGAATTTTGGAATTCTTAGCGGTAAGACAGTTAAATCAAAACATGAAGAGTCCTATTATCTGTTTAGTAGGCCCGCCAGGAGTAGGTAAAACATCAATAGCAAAATCAATTGCCAGAGCTTTAAATAGAAAATTCATCAGATTTTCATTAGGAGGAATAAGAGACGAAGCTGAGATAAGAGGACATAGAAGAACGTATATAGGAGCGATACCCGGTAGAATCATATCAAATATTTCAAAGGTTAAATACAATAATCCTGTATTTTTATTTGATGAAGTAGATAAGATAGCTCAGGATTTTAGAGGAGATCCTGCTTCTGCATTATTAGAAGTATTAGATCCCGAACAAAATAATACATTTACAGATCACTATTTGGAGACAAGCTTTGATTTATCAAAAGTTATGTTTATAACAACAGCAAATACGACAAGTACCATTCCAAGACCATTATTAGATAGAATGGAAGTAATAGAAATTTCCGGTTATACAGCAGAAGAAAAATTAAATATAGGTAAAAAATACCTTATTCCAAAACAGTATAAAGAACATGGACTTACAGAAAAAAACATTGTTATTTCTGATAATGCTCTTAAAGAAGTTATAGAAAAATATACTAGAGAGTCTGGTGTAAGGGAATTAGAAAGAAACATAGGAAATATAATAAGAAAAGCTGCTGTACAAATTGTTGAAAAGAATAAAGAAAAAGTTGTAGTTAATGTAAACAGTCTTGAAAAGTATTTAGGAATAACAAAATATGAATACGAAAGAGCTTATGAAAAAGACCAAATAGGTATAGCAACCGGACTTGCATGGACAAGAGTTGGAGGAGAAACTTTATTTATAGAGGTTAATCTAATGAATGGTGACGGTAAACTTCAATTGACTGGACAACTTGGAGATGTAATGAAAGAATCTGCAAAAGCAAGTTTAAGTTATGTGAGAGCTCACTTAGATAGATTTGACATAGATGAAAAATTCTATAAAACTAAAGATATTCATGTACATGTGCCTGAAGGAGCAATACCTAAAGATGGCCCATCAGCAGGAATAACAATGGCAACAGCTCTAGTCTCGGCATTGACTAATAGGCCTGTAAATAAAAATGTTGCTATGACTGGTGAAATTACTCTTAGAGGTAGAGTTCTACCAATAGGTGGAGTAAAAGAGAAAGTATTGGCAGCTAATAGAGCTGGTATAAAGACAGTACTCTTACCAAAAAGAAATAAAAAAGATATGAATAAAATACCTAAAAAAGTAAAAAAAGATTTAGAGATAATCTTAGTTGAAAGCATGGATGAAGTTATAAAATATGCCCTTCATGGAGAGAATGAAAATGAAAATTAAAAATTCAGAATTAATTATTACCGCAGGTAGACAGGATCAATATCCAAATACTCTCTGTAAGGAAGTAGCTTTTGCCGGCAAATCCAATGTAGGAAAATCATCTATGATTAACGCCTTGTTAAACAGAAAAAATTTAGCAAGAACTAGTGGAGCCCCAGGAAAAACTAGAACAGTTAACTTCTATTCTGTAAATGATGAAGAAATGGTTTTAGTAGATTTGCCTGGGTACGGTTTCGCCAGAGTTTCAAAAAAAGAAAAAGAAAAATGGAAAAAAATGATAGAAATTTACCTCCACAACAGGGAACAATTAAGGGAAGTAATACTTTTAATAGATATAAGACACGAACCTGGAGACAACGATGTTGTCATGTATAATTGGATTAAAGAGTTTGGATTCAGCGGACTCGTAATAGCAACAAAGGCTGATAAAATATCAAAGAGTAAAATCCAAAAACATATTAAAGACATAGAAAAGAAACTTAATATTGAGGAAGAAGGATTGATAATTCCTTTTTCTGCTGAAAATAAAATGAATAGAGACCTAATACTTAACATGTTATATCATATGGAGTAGGTGATTTTATTATAATACAAAAAGAATTAAGATCTTTTTCTAGGGATGAAATTACGACAAAACTTTTGGAACTTGGTGGAAGACTGGAAGATGAAATCATTAAATCTGAAAAGTGGAGTGTTGAAATCCTAGAAGAAAGAATTGTTTTGATAGGTAAATTTAAATTAAAGGCGGTAGTCTTAAACATAGAAGTATGCGAAGAAAACATAAATGAATTTCTTAAAGACTTTAGGATGAAGTTTTCAAGAGGTGGAGGATAAAAAAAAGAGCCTAGGCTCTTTTTTTGTATGTTATTTTTTCATATTAACTACTTTATCAATAACTTTAGAAAATTCATTAGTAATTTCATCATTTATACCTAAAACACCATTTTTTGATATATTTGTGATTTCTTTGCTCATTGGCAATTTGCAGAGAATAGGAACTTCAGTTTCATCCATAAAACTTTTATCATCATATTCGAACATTTCAATTTTTTCACCACATTTTGGACATGTAATATAACTCATATTTTCAACAACATCTAAAACTGCTACATTCATTTTCTTAGCTATATGAACCACTTTAGAAACTATCATCGAAACCATATCTTGAGGAACAGTAACCATTTTTATTTCCGTCATAGGAAAAGATTGCATTGTTGTTATAGCAACATCGGCTGTTCCAGGAGGCATATCTACTATAAGATAATCTAAATCACCCCAGATTACATCGGTCCAAAACTGTTTTACAAGGTTACCAATTATAGGACCTCTCCATAAAACAGGAGAATCCTCGTTATCAACTAAAAAATTTGTCAACATAACTTTTAATCCTCTGGGAGCTATTAAAGGTGTCATTCCTTTTTCGGAAGTTGTGGTTATTCTTTTATCTTGAAGCTTTACTAATCTTGGTATACTAGGTCCAGTTATATCTGCATCTAATAATCCTACTTCATAGCCATTTCTTAGAAGTTCGTAAGCAAGCATAGTAGAAACCGTAGATTTTCCTACTCCACCCTTTCCGCTCATTACACCGATAATATTTTTAACTTTATTTAGTGGGTTATTTGTAATTTCACAAGTATTTTGTTTTTCAGTGCTACATGTCCCTTGAGAAGGACAACTTTTACAATCTGACATAATTATTACCTCCTTAGTTTATGGCATTTGCCAAAAAAAATATCACTAACTTTAAGTCTTGTCAAATAGTAAAAATTATATGAAAATGATATCGATTATCTTGTAAAAAAAAACCATAAATGATAAACTAGACAAGGTGATTAGAATGACAAAATATGATAAAATTTTAATTATAATGGTTGTAGTTATAAGCTTGTTTGGAATGTACTTTGTAAAAGAAAAAGCTTCTAATTACAATAAAAAATACGTAGAAATAATAGTTGATGGTACTGAACATTCAAAATATGTACTTGACAATAATATAGATAAAGAAATTGAAGTAATAACGGATAAAGGATATAATATAATACATATTCAAAATGGACAGGTAGTTGTTGAAGAAAGTGATTGTAATAATCAGCTTTGTGTAAGAAAAGGTGTAATAGAAGAACCAGGAGAACTTATTGTATGCCTTCCTCATAAAGTTGTAGTTCAAATAACAGGTTCTTCAGAAGATTTAGACTCTATAAGTTACTAGCGGTGATTAAATGAATAAAACTAGAAATTTTACATTCTTAGCTTTACTTACAGCTTTTGCAGTATTGCTAAGTGTATTCGAAAATATTATACCACTTCCTATAGCTGCACCAGGAGCTAAACTAGGTCTGCCAAATATGATAATACTATCGTCACTTGTTGTTTTTGGGTTTAAAAAGAGTTTAACTATAAACATAGTTAGAACTTTTTTGGTGTTGATTATAATTGGAAATCCTATTAGTTTTATTTATAGTTTTTTTGGAGCTATATTTAGTTTAATAACCATGTATATTGTTCATAAATATTTATCTAATTATTTTAGTTTAATCGGAGTAAGTATTTTTGGAGCTTTAGCACATAATACAGCTCAAGTAGCAACGGCAAGCATAATTCTAGAAAATATAAATATTTTTTCTTACTTACCTGTTATGTATTTGATTAGTTTATTTACAGGATTTTTTGTAGGTTTTTCATCTAATTTTATTATTGAACAGTTAAATAAAGTACTTTATAAAGTAGATTGGAGATAGATATGAGAAAAAGTAGAAGTTATTTAATGATATTTTTTCTAATAGTAGCCGGATCAATAATGGGAAATATAATAGGAGGTTTTTTTTCTGATATATTCCCAGTGCTAAGTATTTCTGAAAGTATTTTTTTCGGTCCTGCTGTTTTAGACTTAAACTTTTTATCAATTACCTTTGGGTTCACATTTTCATTAAGTTTAGCCGGTCTATTAGGTGTAATTGTAGTATTAATTATATTTAAAATATTTTATTAGGAGTTTTTATGAAATTAATTTTAGCTTCAAAATCTCCACGTAGAATTGAGATTTTGAAAAAATTCATAGAATTTGAAGTTAAACCTTCATTAGTAGAGGAAAAATATAGTAAAAGAATGAAACCTAAAGAAGTAGCTATGTATTTATCTTTAATAAAAGCATTAGATATAAGGGAGAAAATTACAGATAAAGATGCAGTAATAATTTCAGCAGACACAATAGTAGTAATGGATGAAATATTAGAAAAACCTAAAGATAGAGCTGAAGCTTTTAAATTTCTTAAAAAACTAAAAAATAGAAAGCACAGTGTTATTACAGGATATACTATAATAAAACAAGATAATCTAAAAAAAATTGTAAATTTTGAAGAAACAGAAGTTTATTTTGGAGATTATAGTGATGATTTTATAAATAAATATTTAGATAAAAACGAGTATATAGATAAGGCTGGAGCATATGCAATACAAGGATACGGAAAACTATTAGTTAAAAAAATAAAAGGTGATTATATGAATATAGTGGGATTTCCAATTTATTCAATATCCAACTATTTAAAAAAGGATTTCGAAATAGATTTAATGAATTAGGGGGACAGATGAAAGAAAAATATACAATACTAGAAATTCCTAAAGATGAAAGACCGAGAGAAAAACTACTTAAATATGGTTCAAAATCCTTAACAAATTCTGAGTTGATAGGAATATTATTAAGAGTTGGAAGTAAAAAAGATACTGCAATAACCTTGGGACAAAAAATATTAAAAGAAAATGAAAAAGGCTTATTAAATTTGGTAGATGCAACACCGGAAAGTCTTAATAAATTTCATGGTGTAAGTAATGCTAAAGCGGCAACTCTTTTAGCTGCTGTTGAATTGGGTAAAAGGATTTCTACTACAAAAGCATCAGAAACTTTTAAAATAACTTCACCTCAAGATGTTTCTGCATTAGTAATGGAAGAAATGAGATATTATAAAAAGGAATATTTTAAAATCATATTACTTGATACCAAAAATAAAGTCATTGATATTAATACAATATCAATCGGAAGTCTAAATTCTTCAATAGTACACCCTAGAGAAGTTTTTTTAGAAGCAGTAAAAAAATCTAGTGCTTCTATGATACTACTACATAACCATCCAAGTGGAGAAGTTCAACCTAGTAGGGAAGATATTAATATCACTCAAAGATTAATTGAAGCTGGGAATATAATGGGTATAAAGGTTTTAGATCATATAATTATTGGTGATGGTAATTATTTAAGTTTTAAAGAAGAAAATATAATTTAAGGAGGCTTTTAATGTCTTTTTTAGACGGGTTTTCAAAAAATTTAGGAATTGATTTAGGAACTGCAAATACATTAGCTTATATTAAGGGTAAAGGAATAGTTATAAACGAACCTTCTATTGTTGCTATTGATAAAAACAATAATAAGGTTATAGCAATTGGTTCTGAAGCAAGTGATATGCTTGAAAGAACTCCCAAGAATATAATGACAATAAGACCCTTGAAAAACGGAGTAATTGCTGACTTTGAAATCACACAAATGATGTTAAAATATTTTATAAAAAAGACTCTTAAAGGGTTTCATTTATTTAAACCAATAATAGTTATAGGTATACCTACAGGAGTTACTTCTGTTGAAAAAAGAGCGGTGGAGGAAGCCGCTCAAAGTGCAGGTGGCAAGAAAGCTATTTTAATTGAAGAGCCGATGGCTGCAGCAATTGGTTCGAATTTACCTATTCATAAAGCTGAAGGAAACATAATAGTTGATATGGGTGGAGGAACCACAGATACAGCAGTAATGTCTTTAGGTGGAATAGTTGAAAGTGAGTCTATTAAAATTGCTGGGGATAATTTAGATGAAGATATTAGAGAACATTTAAAGAAAAATTACAGAGTTGAAATAGGTTTAAAGTCAGCAGAAAAAATAAAGAAAAAAATCGGTAATGCAATAAAAGGTTATGATAATAATTACGAGGAAGAAGATAAATGTAAAGAATTGGAAGTAGTTGGTAGAGATTTAGTTACTGGTTTACCTAAAAAATTACTTTTAAAAGATGATGAAATAAGAGAATTTATAAAAGATTCTTTAGACTCTATAGTAGCTTCTATAAAAAGAGTATTGGAAAAGACACCTCCAGAACTTGCATCAGATATATCTGAAAATGGCATTTATATTGCAGGAGGAGGAGCATTATTAAAAGGTTTAGACAAACTAATAGAAAGAGAAACAGGAATTGTTACAAAAATATCCGAAGATCCTTTGAATTGTGTGGTTAAGGGAACAGGAATTGTTTGTGAAAATTTAGAAAAGTTTAGAAACCTGCAGTAAGTGGTGATTATGTGGAAAACAAGAAAATAATAAAAAGAGCAGCAGTAATAATAATTTGTTTAATACTAATTATAATTATTGGTTATACTTCGGTTTACAATGTGGGAACAAATACAGGTGAAAATATAATAGGTATAGTTACATCGCCAATCCAAAAAGTTTTTTATAATCTTGGAAGGGTTTTTTCAAATTCATACAAATCCATACTGGAAATATATAAAGTAAGAGAAGAAAATATACAATTAAAAGAACGTGTATATGAACTAACCAGTGAAAATAGAGTACTAATGGATATAGTAGAAAACCAAGAATATCTAAAAAATGAATACCGAATGAGGCAAATGATAGATTATGATTATGCAAAAGCTCAAATAATTAGTAGAGATCCTAATAATTGGTTTCAAAAATTCACAATTGACAAGGGAACCAACGAAGGCATAAAAATTGATGATATAATTATCCATGCTGCAGAATTAGAAGAAGATTTGGTAGTAATAGGACTTGTAGGAAAGGTTATAGATGTTGGTAATAACTGGTCCAAGGTAATTACTATTGTGGATATAAATAGCAGTATAAGTTTTAGAAACATAAAAAACAATTCAAGTGGCATATTGAAAGGTCAAATTGATAATACCATAGAAGGATACACTTTTTCTAAGGATGATGATATAAAAGTCGGAGATGCTTTAGTTACTTCTGGATTGGGAGAAATATACACACAAAATCTCTATATCGGAAAAGTTATAAGCATAGAAAGAGATGACGGGCTTACTATAGATGTTCAAGTTGAACCAGTAGTAAACTTTCAAGAACTTCATAGTGTATATGTATTGAAGATTGAAAGGTGATGTTATGAAAAAAATATTTCCATTTATAGTTATATTTTTAAGTTTTATTATCCAATCGACACTTTTTCAGTTTATATCAATCATGGATATAATACCAAATATATCTCTTCTTTTTTTAATAATATTTTCTATACAATTAGGTGAATATTATGGTGGACTTCTAGGACTTTTTCTAGGATTACTGACAGATGTACTGTACTTAAGTTTTTTTGGTATTAATACCTTGATTTATTTTATTATAGGCTATATTTTAGGAACATTTAAAGAAAATGTGTATAGGGAAGATTATCTAACTTACTATTCAGCGGTAGCTATTATGTCAGTAGTATATAATTTAATTTTTTATTTATTTATTTTTTTCTTGAGAATAAACACAGCTGGATTATTAGAGATAATGAGACCTATAATATTAGAGATGATACTAAATTTGATTTTACTGTATCCTGTTTTAAAATTAGAGTTTTTATTAATTGATAAAGTAGGTATTAAAGTTAAGTACTACTGATAGTAAGAGGTGATTAAAATAAATATTTTCAATTTTCGTAATAGACATATAATATTTTTTTATATAGTAATTATTTTGTTTTCATTACTTACTTTTAGGTTGTCCACATTGACTTTAATTGAGGGTGATGAATATAGGTTAGAATCGGACATAAAAAGAATTAGAGACTTACCAATAAAAGCTCCAAGAGGAAATATATATGATAGGAATGGTATATTATTAGCTGAAAATATACCAAGTTTTACTATTCAGATATTGAAGGATGAGCTAAATTATTCGGAATTTATTAACACAGCATACTTACTTACAAAAATATTAGATGAAAATGGTGAATTATTAATCGATGATTTTCCAATTGAGATTAATACTTTTAGATTCACTGATAGTGATGATATGTATTTGTATCCAGAAGAAAAAATTATTGATATTATTAAAGATAATAATTTAGTTGAAGAGATTTATAACTCAGCAAAAGCATATATAGGAGACATAGATATGGAAAAAAGACTTTTTTTAATTTTATTTAAAGAAAGTCTTGAT
>JAWSUU010000006.1:0-33988 GCA_033549325.1 Bacillota bacterium
CCATTCGTTTAAAGCTTTTAAAGGTCGCTTCAAAGATTGTAAAAGCAGCTAGATACATTTATTTCAAACTTTGCAGCTCTTGTCCCTACAAAAGGGAATTTTACAAAGTCATTGAAAATATTAGACAACTTCCACAGCTTGAGTAATATAAACAAAGGAACCTAGACAACTAAAATCAAAAAAACTATATACGGGAGTAGTCTGTCCATTTTCAAGGAGCTGATTGGACAAATGATTTATTTATTCTCAAAAAAACTAGTTTTTATGATTTTAGGTGCAAATTTAAGTGCATGAATAATTCAGATTAAATATTTATTTTTGGGGGCTGTGATTGAAGAGATTAAATGGACGCTTATCTCTTACATGAGCCAATTGCGTAACCGACCTAAAGGTCGGTTTTTATAATTTTTTGAAAGAAAAAAAGAACCCGGTATCGCCTGGACAGCTTGACCGGATTCCTGCACTAAAATCCTCATGGGTTTTTTAATGCGTTTTTATTATAATATCGTTCAATAAATATTGCAAGTTTTAATACATATTTTTCTAAAGGAGGTGAAGTAAATGTGTATAATTAATGTTTGCTTTAATAAAGGAGGTGATTTCCCAAATTAAAAGACTTTTAAGAATACTAAAAACTATCAAAAGATAGTCTCTATTATAAAGAAAGGAAGCGAATGAAAGATGAGTATAAGTAAACTCCTCAAAATAAGGTATATAAAAGTATTGATTGCTTTTATAGCATTGATTATGTTACTAGGTACTACGATGGTATGGGCCGAAGAAGTAACCGGCGAAGATATAGATGGTGTATGGGTCTACGACTTATCTTACAAAGACGGCGATGATCTCAATACATTCCATTACTGGGCTACATTTGATGGTACTTATTGGGAAGTAAACAGACCAACATCTTCTAGTGGTACTGGAAATTTTGACTCCTTCTTAAGGATTCAAGCTAGTCCTACAGAAAAAGGATACAACACAGATGCTAAAAAAACTGAATTTGATACAAAAGTAGGTATTTGGACTCATGCTATTACCTTAGCAGAAATACCTTTTAATGCTGACAGTGAAGATATAGGATACTTTGGACGAGAGTTTCTAGTAGATATTAATGAATCTAAGGGAGGTTCTGAAATACAGGTTAACGATTATGAATTTTGGATAACCAGTCAAGCTGATATATTAGGATATGCACCAACCGGTGAAGGACCTAGTACTCAATGGTCTGGAGATAACCCCGAACCTGTTTGGGTTGGAGAAATTGACTGGGACTTTAATGCCGGAGAATTCTATGACCGGGCTTTAATTATGGATTATTTAGTTAATCCTGGTAGCGGATGGGCAGATTATAGGGTTATAATTCCGAATGATTATTTCATGGATGCCCTTGAAAGATACAACGCAAGAGAAGACTATGATGATTTAACTCCAGAAACTGCTTACCTTGTTCTTTATGTAGATCATTCAGATACAGACTCAGGTTTTGAAGAATGGGGCGTTAGAGTAGTTGAAGGAAACCCAAGTGTTTCAATAACTAAAACCGGTGATGCTTTATCTAAGATAGGTGATGACGTTACATATACTTATGAAGTAACAAATACCGGAGATGTTGCTTTAGATTTAGTAAATATTATAGATGATAAATTAGATACAATTGATGAGTTTGGACAAGTAGGTAGATTTAGCGACGTTCTAGCAGTTGGTGAAACTGAAACAGTTCAAGTAACTCATAAAATACCTGCTGGTGCCACAGATCCTTATGTTAATATCGTTACTGCTAACTATACATATAATGGTATGCCTGTAATGGATTTGGGTGGCAATGTTCCTACAGGCTCTCACAGTGTAAATCTTTTCCAACCTTCAGTTACATTAACTAAAACAGGTGATGCAACAGGTAAGGTTACTGATGATGTAACATACAATATTAGAATCGAAAATACTTCTAGTGCTGATACTCCTACACTAATGTTTGATTCTTTTGTTGATACATTAGTTCCTGGTGCTGTTTTACCTGGTGAATTGACTAACGGTTTAACTACCGGCGAAGTAGTTGAGTTTAGTTACGATTATACAGTTATGGAAGGTGATCCTGACCCACTAGTTAATACTGCTACTGTTCACTTCCATCCAGATGGTTTTACTAACGATATTACAGCTAATGATACTCACAGTGTAGATCTTTTCCAACCTTCAATTGATGTTACAAAAGTAGGAGATGAATTAAGTAAAATAGGTGATGAGGTTACTTATACAATTACCGTTTACAATAATTCTTCAACTGGAACACCTACTATGTACTTTGACATTACTGACACTATGCTAGGTATCAATGAGACAGATGTTGTAATTGCAAATGGTGATAATTATGTGATTGAAAAAACTATGCTAGTTCCTGAGGGTGCAGCTGATCCATTTGTAAATACTGTTGATGTTCATGCTGATTTTGGACCAGATTCTATGTTCCCTAACACTTTTGATGATAGTGCTAGATGGGAAACTAATCTTTTCCAATCATCTATTATCATAACTAAAGTAGCTGATAAAACTGAAGTTAAAGTAGGAGATACAGTTACTTATACAATTACTGTAAATAATAAATCTTCAGCTGATACACCTGATATGGAATTTACTGTAAATGATGCTAAATTAGGATTTAATACAACTGTTACTCTTGCATCCGGTGCTAGTAAATCTTGGGATGTTCCAATAGTGGTTACTGATGACATGTGGATGAATGACAATCCATTCGTAAACATTGTAACTACAACTGCTTCACCTATAGGCTTCCCTAACACTTATGAAGCTTCAGCAAGATGGTCTGTAAAAATTTACAAAGAAGAGACAGCTTGGGCTCTATGGAATCCATTAGATGAAAGCGAAAATACCAACATGTCCATTATAAAAACTAAAAACTGGGGATGGCATTTAGGAGATCTTGATACTACTACAAGCTCTGCTATAGAGTACGAACTCTGGGCAGCAGCCGGTCAAAATATGACTGAAAATGGTTATCTTGTTGGTAGTGTAGAAGTTGTAATAGATGCTGTTGAAAAAACAGTAACTGTTAACTACCATGTTGATCCTGATTACGACATGATGGAATATCACTTATGGATAGGTGAGACTCCACTACCTGTAGTAACAAAAGGTAAAAAAGTAGAAATGACCGATGCGCCTGGTCAAATGACCTTTACTCCTGGTGTTGCTTACAGTTTTGAAGAATTTGACGAATTGTATGTGGCAGCTCACGCTGTTGTAAAAATTTATGCACCTATGAATTAAATCTAAATGAAAAAATCAAATCTCGGTGGAATTTTTCCACCGAGATTTTTTCATTTTCACTATACCTAAAATCTTATTCTATAATTTCAAAAGCACTGCAGGAAATACCTTCAAGAAAAATCTTATCTTCTTCTTCTCTATCTTCAAAGATATTCTTCCACTTACCTTCCGGTAACTCTATCTGTTTTTTATCGTAGGATACATTTACAGCACATAGTATTTTTCTACCTTTATATTCTCTAAAGTAACTGAATACAGCTCCTTCACAAAAGTAGGAATCCCAATTTCCTTTTTTTATAATATCTGAATTTTCTCTGAATTTAAATATTTTTTTATACCAGTCTAAAATCTCTTTGTTTTCCCTGTTCCAGGGATATGTCCTTCTGCAGTAGGGATCTCTAAAGCCTTCCAGTCCAGCTTCATCACCGTAGTATATGCACGGCACACCTGGAAATGTTGCCTGGATAAAAGAAGCTAATTTCATTCTTTTAGTAGCTAATTTGTATTTTTTTTCTGAAAGTTCAAAATAGAAAGCATCTTCTTCGCTTATTTTTCTTCCCTTTGGTGCATCTCCAAATACAGTAAGAGCTCTTACTGTATCGTGGGTTCCAATTAAATTCATAAGAGAATAGAAGTATTCTCTTGGATAATTTTCGTAAAGTGACATTACTCTTCTTAATGATTCCTCTCCACATATATTTCCTAAAATGAAGTTATTAAAAATCCTTCTATATGGGTAGTTCATTACAGAATCAAGTTCATTTCCCAGTAGATATTTTCTTAATTCTCCGTAACTTTCCTTATTTGAGGCATCTTCCCACACTTCTCCTATTACTATGCTTTCTGGATCTGCTTTCCTAGTCTCTTCTTTTAAGGTTCTTATGAATTCATCAGGAATTTCATCGGCTACATCCAGTCTCCATCCTTTAGCTCCTCTTTTTATCCATCTTTTAGCTATGCTGTCTTCCGCCGTCAACATGTACTCTATGTAAGTAGGGTGCATTTCATTTACATTTGGTAAATTTTTAGTACCCCACCAGGCTTCGTAATCATCGGGATAATCATTAAATCTGTACCATTCGTAATATTTTGAATCCTTCGATTGATATGCACCAACAGTATCGTATCTTCCCATTTTATTGAAATATTTGCTATCGTACCCTGTATGGCTGAATACTCCATCAAGTACTAGATTTATATCGTTTTTCTTACATTCTTCAATTAGCTGGTCAAAAGCTTCATTTCCTCCAAAACCTATGTCCACATTCTCATAATCCCCTGTATCGTACTTATTGTTGGAGTGGGCTTCAAATATAGGGTTTAAGTATATTATTGTAACACCTAATTCTTTTAAATATCTTATCTTTTCTTTTATACCTTGAAGATTTCCACCGTATATGTCCCAGTATATTATTTCACCTTTAGAATTTCTTATATATTTGTTTTTATCGTACCAGTTTGTATATTTAACAAAGCCTTCTCTTCCTTCATATAAGTCTTCATTACCTACTTTGTTAAATCTATCTACAAATATTTGGTACATGGTTCCTTCTTTATACCATTTAGGTACAGAAATATCCTTTTCATGAACTGTTATTTGGAAAGGTGCAGGATTATCATCGTATATTTTTGCTTCTCCTCCCAACATATCTTCTTGATTGCCAAGATAAATCGTTTTATCTTCCAAATGTATTATGAAATAATAGAAAACAGCACAGGGCTTATCCAATGCTTTGAATTCAGATTTATAAACATTAAATTCATCCTCTGTGCCTTCTATTTCCATATTAAGCTTCTTTTCTTTTCCATCACAAATTGCAAAAAGTTCACAGGAAGCTTTTATATCTTTTTTTATCTTAATACTTAACCTTATCTTTGTTTCAATTTCTACTGCACCAAAGGGTTTTTTAAATTCTTCCTTCTGAGAGTTAAATACAAAGTCCATAATTTCACCCACTATAATTTATTGTAAAGTTCTATATATTTCTCTGCTGATTCATCCCAGCTGAACTTTGTTCTAAAAGCGTTTTTAACAAGCTGTTCCCAGGCTTCCTTATTCCTTTTATAGATTTTTACTCCTCTTTTTAATTCATGAAACATTTCATGAGCATTGTAGGTTCTAAATACCAAGCCGTTTCCTTCTTTAGTAGATGGTTCAAATTTAGTGATGCTGTCGTTAAGACCGCCAATTTTTCTTACTAAAGGAACTGTCCCATATTTTAATGCTATCATTTGTACAAGTCCGCATGGTTCTATCCTTGAAGGCATAAGCATTATGTCACTAGCTGCATATATTTTTGATGCCATCTCGCTGTTGAAATCAATAATTGCAGCAGCATTATTACGGAAAACCGCATCTATATGTTTAAAGGATTCTTCATAATTTTTCTCTCCAGTCCCCAGGATTACCAAGTTTACTTCTAAATTCATAATCTCATACATTACATGCAGAATGAGATCAATTCCTTTAAGCTCATCTAATCTTGATATTACACCTATTAAAGGTTTTTCGTCATTTTCTTCCAATCCTAATTCTCTTAACAACATCATTTTATTGACTTTCTTTTTCTTAATAGATCGGGTGTAATTTTCATATATGTATTCGTCTTTTTTAGGATTGTAAACATCATAATCTATGCCGTTTAAAATTCCGGACATTTTGTGGTTGTTATCTTTTATAACATCTTGAAGACCCTCTCCAAAATATTCGTATTCAAGCTCTTTAGCATAAGTCGGGGATACTGTGTTTATCCAATCGGCATTATATATACCAGCCTTCATTATGTTTACATTACCCTTGTACTCTATATCTCCTGTTATATCTTCAGGTTTCAAGCCTAATATATCGTATACTGTATTAACACCATATATACCTTGAAACTTAATGTTATGAATTGTAAGTAAAGTTTTTAAATTTTTATAATGTTCTCTATACTGCTTGTTTAATAAATATGGAATTATCGCCGTATGCCAATCATTGCAGTGTAAAATATCCGGCCAAAAGTCAAATTTTGGTATAAATTCTAAAACAGCTTTAGAGAAAAATATAAATCTCTCAGCATCATCGTAATGCTTGTATAAACCTTCTCTATCAAAATAGTAATCATTTCCTATAAAATAGTAAGTAACACCATCTTTTTTTAATTTATATATTTCAGCTGTTTGACTTCTCCAGTTTAGTTCAACATCATATTCTCCAAGTTTTTTCATATCCTTTATATATTCTTCCGGTATATCCCTATAAAGAGGCATAACAACTCTCACATCTTGACCTTTTTTGTTCATCATTTTCGGAAGGGAACCTGCCACATCACCCAATCCTCCACTGGCAGCAAAAGGTTTAACCTCTGACGCCACATATAATACTTTCATAAAAATCGCCTCCTATATTACTGAATCTTTTTTAATAAGTAGTGGTTTTTCTTCCGTACCCTTTAAAACTTTTCCTCCTGTTACTCTTACATACTTATCTAATATACAATTTACTATCTCTGTATTTTTCTCAATTGTGCAGTTTTGCATTATAACACTATTTCTAATAACTACACCTTCTGCTATAGTTGCCTCTCTAAAAACTATACTGTTTTCTACGGTACCGTTTATATGGGCACCACTGGCTATAATAGAATTTTTAACCTTTGATTTCTCATTGTATTTTGTTGGATGATTATCCTTTGTTTTAGTATAAATCTTTCTCTTGCTGTAAAAAAGTTCTTTCTGAATTTCCGGGTCTAGTAGATACATAGATGCGTCAAAGTAAGATTTTAAGGAATTTACTATTTTTAAATACCCTACCATTGGATAAGCATAAACCTTAAGTCTATCTAAATTACTTTGTACTACGTCTATTAAATCTAATTCTCCTGATTCTTCAGCATCTTCTATTATATCTTCTAAGAGATTTCTTTTTATAAACATCATTCCCGCATATAGATTGAAATGATCCATATATTCATCTGCATTATTTAAAATCTTTACTACTTTTCCATCTCTTTCTACCTCAACCGCAACACCTTTATATAAATCATCCGATGTGTAGTTTGGTTTATAAACCATTACTACATCGGCATTTTTATCTTTATAAAAATCAAATATTTCTTCTACATTCATGTTGGCAATTGAGTTGCAGTTGCTTAGTAGTATGTGGTCAGTAGTTTCAGCTATTTTTCTAAAAAATGCCTTATTATCTATAAAATCCTGTATACTGATTCTGGTGATTTCACCTATTTTTTTATTTTTCCCACCGTGAAGTATAGACAAGTCGTTGCTTTTGCTGCTTAGATTCCAATCCTCTCCTGAACCTAAATGATCCGTTAAAGATCTATATTTATAAGAACCTATTACTCCTATTTTCCTAATACCGGAATTTACAAAGTTGGATAGGGGAAAATCTATAAGTCTGTATTTACCACCAAAAGGTACTGTATGAATACTTCTATGATTTGTCATTGCTTCAAGATTGTTTTGATTTGGACAGTTAATTATAATCCCTGCTATTTTTTTCATAACATCCTCCTTATCCTACTACTGCAATTTCATCGGAGTCCATGCTTCCTATTTGCTTATTTTTCTTAATTCTCATATTTCCCCCGATTATTGCTTTTTCAACTACGGCTCCATCTTCTATCTCAGCATTGCTAAATATTATAGAATCTTTGACGATGGCATTTTTTCCTATTTTTACATCATACGAAAGTATCGAGTTGTTAACCGTACCTTCTATCATACATCCATCACAAATTAGACTGTTGTTTATACTGGCATAAAGACCTACATAATGAGGTTGGCTGTTTATGTTGTTGGAATAAACTCTCATTTTTTTTGAATAAAGATTGAAATCTTCTCTTTCTTTTAACAAATCCATATTTGCTTCATAGTAACTTTCTATAGTACCCACATCTCTCCAGTATCCTTCGAATGGAAATGCATAAACATTACACTTTTCTTCCAGCATCATGGGGATTATGTTTTTACCAAAATCGTGTACTGAATCTTCATTTTTTGCATCTCTTAGGAGTGCATCTCTTAAAGTCTTCCATTTAAATATATAAATACCCATTGAAGCCATATTGTTTTTAGGGTCATCAGGTTTTTCTTCAAATTCTGTAATTTTATTAGTTTCATCTACATTCATTATTCCAAATCTGCTAGCATCTTTCCATTCAACTTCCATTACCGACACCGTAAGGTCTGCATCTTTTGCTTCTGCATAATCAAGCATTTCAGAATAATCCATTTTGTAAATATGGTCTCCGGAAAGCACCAAAACATATTCAGGATTATACATATCTATAAATTCTATATTTTGGTATACAGCATGAGCAGTACCTCTGTACCATCTTTCACCTTCCTTATCTGCATAAGGTGGCAAAATATAAATTCCCTGATCAATTTTATCTAGAGCCCAGGAACTGCCGTTTCCTATATATCGTCCCAGTATTAGAGGTTTATACTGAATCAACACTCCTATTGTGAAAATGTCGGAATGGAAACAGTTGCTGAGACTGAAATCTATGATTCTGTATTTTCCACCAAACATTACACCAGGTTTTGCATTGTCTTTTGTTAATTTTTTTAATCTACTTCCCTGCCCCCCAGCTAGGAGCATTGCGATACATTTCGTATCCGTCATCTCTACTACCTCCTTTTACTTTTTCACCTTCCAAATATCTTTATCATAATCTTTTATAGTTCTATCACTTGAAAAATATCCGGATTCCGCTATATTTTTCAAGGTTTTATCAAACCAAAGTTTTTTATTTCTATAGGTCTTTTCGATATCCTTCTGAGCTTTCATATAGGATTCGAAATCTTTAAGTACAAAGTAAGTATCGTTGTGATTTACTAAATTTTCATAAATTTCTTCAAATTCTCCAATATCCTCGTAGAAGAATCCATCAATTAAATGATTTACTACTTTCTTTAACTCTGGATTTGAGTTATATATATCATAAGAACAGTAACCGCCTTTGTTGTAGTAATTAATAACTTCTTCAGATTTCAAACCGAATATAAAAATATTATCGTCTCCTACTCTTTCAGCAATTTCTACGTTTGCTCCGTCCATAGTACCTACTGTTAATGCTCCATTCATCATAAATTTCATATTTCCAGTACCGCTGGCTTCCTTACTTGCAGTAGAGATCTGTTCTGATACATCTGCTGCCGGATAAAGAAGTTCTGCTAATGAAACGCTAAAATTTTCTAAAAATACTACCTTTAAATACTTGTTAACATCCTTGTCATTATTAACTATATCTGCCAAACTATTTATCAGTCTAATTATTTTCTTAGCCATGTTGTAGCTAGGTGCAGCTTTCCCTGAGAAAATAAAAGTCCTCGGGTACATCTCCATTCCTTCATTTTTTATCTTATCGTAAAGATGCATTATATGCAGAACGTTCATAAGCTGTCTTTTATATTCATGAATTCTTTTAATGTGTATGTCAAAAATTGAGTCTACATCAATATCAATATTTTGTGTTTGTTTAATATATTTAGCAAGTCTTTCTTTACTTTTTCTTTTCGCTTGATAAAGTTCTTCCGTACAATCTTTTTCTGTGCAGTATTTTTTTAAATCTTTTAATTTTTCTGCATCTTTCTCCCATTCAGAACCTATTGCATCAGTTAAAAATTTACTTAAATGCGGGTTCGACTTTAGTAAAAATCTTCTGTGACTAACTCCGTTGGTCTTTGAATTGAACTTCCAAGGATAAAGCTTGTATAATTCTTTAAATGTTTCTTCTTTAATAATATCTGAATGCAATTCAGAAACACCGTTCACAGACTTTGAACCTATTACTGCTAGATTTGCCATGTGAACAACTCCATCTCTTAAAATAGAGTTCCTAGCTTTAATTTCTTTTTCTATTGGTATAGCATTTTCTACAAATCTTCTATTTATTTCTTCTATTATCATATATACTCTAGGCAAAAGATTTTTCATCATATCCATTGGCCACTTTTCTAATGCTTCAGTTAAAATAGTATGGTTGGTATATGAACAAACATTTGTAACTAACTTCCATGAGTAATCCCAATCGAAACCTTCTTCATCTATTAATATCCTCATCAATTCAGGGATTACCAGGGAAGGATGAGTATCATTAATTTGAATTTGCGCTTTATCCGCTAATTTGTCAAAACTGTCGTTATTTCTTTTATACCTTCTGATTATGCTTTTAAGACCTGCACTTACGAAAAAATACTGCTGTTTTAGTCTAAGTAGTCTGCCGTTGTAGTTTGAATCGTTAGGATATAAAACATGAGTGATTGCTTCAACATTTGCTTTATCTCTTACAGCTTGCAAATAATCTCCATTATTAAATGATTCCAAATCAAATCCGTAGGCATTTTCTGCACTCCAAAGCCTTATGTAATTAACATCATCTGAATCAAAATCAATCTGAGGTATATCATATGGTACAGCTGTTACTGCTTCATAGTCTTCATGTATGAATTGAAGTCTATCTTCAATTTTTTCAACCTTGATTTTCCCGTAAAATTTTATGATTTCTGACTTTGATGCTTTTTTTATTTCCCATGGATATCCATTTTGTAGCCATCTATTTGGAAGTTCCACCTGCTGTCCGTCTACTATCTTTTGCTGGAAAGAACCGTATCTATATCTAATCCCCATACCTACTGCTGGAATATTCAAAAAAGCAAGGGAATCCATAAAACATGCTGCCAGTCTTCCCAATCCTCCATGACCTAGCCCGGGATCTACTTCTATATCTTCAAGATCTCTTATATCAATTCCCAAATCATCAAGGCCATCACTAACTATTTTATATATACCCATATTATAAAGATTCATTATTAAAAGTTTTCCAATTAAAAATTCCATGGAAAAATAGTAAACTCTTTTTTGATTGTTATCTCTATCCATTCTTGACTTTGTATCCGCTAAGTAAGAATTAGCATACTTCATTATTAATGATGCCAAAACATTATATTTTTCCTGCATGCTGCTATCTTCTAAGCTTTCTCCTGTTACTTCTTTAAATCTTTCTAAATACTGTTCTTTAAAATTATCTTTGTTTGAAAACATATTATTTCCTCTTCCTCTTTCTTTCAGTCTTTTTCTTAATTAATAAACCGGTTAAGCCCGGCAGTTCTAATTCAATTGAATAATCAAAGCTATGCATTTTAATCTTATCTGTCTTTATATATTTAGTTTTATTAGTGCTGCTACCATTATATACTTCATCATCTGAATTTAATAATACTCTGTATTCTCCTTCTTCAGGAACACCTAATCTAAAACTTTCATATGCTACTGGTGTGAAGTTTAAGAGGGTAGTTATATAATCCTTTTTACCTTTTCTTATATAACTGTATATACTCTGATCTCTGTTATCTGCGTCTATCCATTGATAGCCTTCCCAGCTGTCATCTTTGTACCAAAGAGCATCCTCTCTTAAATATATTGAGTTTAATTTTTTTATAAATTCTCTGTGGGCATCATGTACTGGATAATCAAGTAAAAACCATTCTATTTCTTCATAAAATCTCCATTCCATAAACTGTCCTATTTCATTACCCATAAAATTTAACTTTTTCCCAGGATGTGTCATCTGATATAAGGCAAGAAGTTTTAGATTTTTAAATTTTTCTTTATAGCTTCCATAGGATTTGTCTATTAAAGATTTTTTCCCGTGAACTACCTCATCATGAGAAAATGGTAGTATAAAGTTCTCACTAAAAGCATAGTGCATTGAGAAGGTTATCTTCTCGTGATGGGATTTTCTGTAAATTGGATCATGCTCTATATAATCCAGGGTATCGTTCATCCAACCCATATTCCACTTGTAGTTAAAACCTAATCCCCCTTTATCTACGGGATAGGTAACCAAAGGCCAGTCTGTAGATTCTTCCGCTGCCATTATAGCATAAGGGTACTCTTTAAACACTACTGTGTTTACCTCTCTTAAAAAATCAATACCATCTATATCTTCAGTGCCTCCGTACTTGTTTTTGTATGGAGAACCTTCCATTCCAAAATTCATTTGAATTATTGAAGTAACACCGTCGATTCTTATACCGTCTATTTTATATTTCTCGAAATAAAACAAAGCATTGGATATAAGAAAATTTTTCACTTCTCTTTTGGAAAAGTCAAACTTTTTAGTTCCCCAGTTTGGGTGGTCTATTCCTCCGTAAAGTTCCCAACCATCAAAATTCATCAGTCCGTGATCATCTCTACAAAAATGTCCAGGCACCCAGTCAAATATTACTCCTATTTCAGCCTGGTGACATTTATCAATCAAGTACATTAAATCTTCCGGTTTTCCAAATCTGCTGGTAATTGAATAGTATCCTGTAATTTGATACCCCCAGGATTCATCTAACGGATGTTCCATTAAAGGCATAAGTTCAACAAAATTATACTTCATAATTTTTAAATAAGGAACCAGTTCATCTGCTAATTCTCTATAATTTAGATATTCTCCATTGTCTTTATGTCTCCAGGATCCAGCATGTACTTCGTATATATTTATAGGTTTGTTGTATAAGTTTTGTTTTTTTCTTTTCTTTTCCCAATTATTATTATGCCATTTATACTTATCTAACTCCACTACAATTGATGAGTTATCCGGTCTTACTTCAGAGTAGAAGGCATAAGGATCTGCCTTATATTTAACCTCCCCACTGCGAGTAAATATTTTGTACTTATATACTTCTCCTTCTCCTATTTCAGGAAAAAAGAATTCCCATGTTCCTGTATTTTCATTTTTTTCCATTAAATCAGTTTTATCATTCCAATAATTAAAAGAACCCACTAAAGATACCCTCACAGCATTAGGTGCCCATAATCTGAATACAACACCTTTTTTGCCATTTCTTGAGGTTAAGTGAGCTCCAAAATAATCATAGCTATTATATAGTATATCATTATGATATTTTTCTATATATTTTAAATTATTTCTATCCATAATATCCTCTTTCTTTTTTTTAATTATACTATTTTTTACTTAATTTTACAATGTTAGTCCCATATAGGTAAAAGGGAAGTGCAATATATAAAAAATTATTGATTATTACAGCATAAAACTGTTATACTATTATAATCATAGGAAATAGGAAGTGCTTAAATGAAAAACAAGATATTTTACGGATGGTTTATCGTTGCATCATCCTTTTTAATAATGACTTTTGGTTGGGGTATCGTATACAATACATCCAGCTTATTTATAGAACCTATAAGTGAAGCTTTAAATATCTCAAGAAAAGTTATGAATTTTACCTTTACTTTAAGAGCTATTTTTATGCTTCTCATATCTTTATCCTCAGTTGTTATTTTCAAAAGATTTAAAATGATAAATGTTATGAAATTATGTAGTATTGTCCTTGGTATTACATTCTTTTTACACAGTTACATTAATTCAATTCCTGTGCTGTATCTACTTAACAGCATCAGTAGTATATGTGTAATTTTAATAAGTGTTCTGCCTCTATCTGCAATACTTAACAACTGGTTTCATACTAAAAGAGGATTGGTAGTTGGTTTATCTTTCATGGGAAGTGGTGTTGGAGGTTTGGTTTTCAATCCTGTTACCGGTTATATTATAGTTAATTATGGCTGGCGATCTGCCTACCAATTTTTAGGTGTGATTCTATCCCTGGTAATAATTCCTATCACTTTTTTTGTTCTAAAAGAAAAACCCCGAGATATTGGAGCATATCCTCTTGGCAGTTCTAAAGAAATAGAAAAAAAAGCTGAAAATTCTAACGAGGAACTTCCAGGAATAACTTTTAATGAAGCAGTAAAAACAGTTAGATTTTGGGCTATATGTTCAGCCTCAGTTCTTTTATCTATAGTTGGGATTTCTCTTATGCTTAATATATCTCCTCACCTGACAAACGTCGGATATTCTGTAACCTTTGCCGCAAATATAGTTGCATTAACAATGGGTTCTTTAGCAATAGGTAAAATAATACTAGGTCATCTCTTTGACAGACTGGGAATAAGAACTGCTACAAGTGTTGCTGTGGGTTTTCTAATTATTGGCACATTGGGAATGATCTATGCTACAAGTTATATAGCTTTATTTGCTGTAATCGCCGGAACAGGACTGGGAACTGCCTTTTATACTATAGCAAATCCAGTTATTACAGCTAAGGTATACGGGAGTAAAGATTACAGTTCTATATATGGATTTTTAACTGCTGTTATAGGATTAGGTGGTATTATCAGTCCTATGATAGTTGGGTTTTTATATGATAATTCCGGAAGCTACCATTCTTCATATAAACTAATGCTGGTATTAGGTATTATATCTTTAATAGTGTATCAATTTGTATTTCCTAAAAAGGAAAACCAGTATGACTAAAGCAAATTTAAAAACAATTGTTTCTTGACAAAGGTAATTAATTATATTATTATAAATTCTAAATTAAATAAAAGAAACACTCTTATCAAGAGCGGTGGAGGGACAGGCCCTATGAAACCCGGCAACCTGTGTATAACAAGGTGCCAATTCCTGCGAGTAATTCGATAGATGAGAGAGGAAACGGCCGCCTCTTTTATCGAGAGGTTTTTTTTATGTAAAATTTCAAGGAGACAAAATGATAAAAATACAAAATCTTTATAAAGAATTTACAAACGGAAAAGAAAAACTAACAGCTGTAAAAAATTTAAATTTAGATATAACCCAGGGAGAAATATTCGGCATCATAGGACTCAGCGGTGCAGGAAAATCAACTCTTATTAGATGTATTAATCGTCTGGAAGAACCTACCGGGGGAAAAATAATAATTGATGAAGTTAACATCACAGATTTGGATAAAGAAACTTTAAGAATAACAAGAAAAGATATAGGTATGATATTTCAACACTTCAACCTTCTATCACAAAAAACCGTCTTTGATAATATCGCATTTTCTCTTAATTTATCTAAAATGGATAAAAAGAAAATCGAAAGAAGAGTTGATCAGCTTCTTAAATACGTTGGATTGGAAGATAAGAAAAACTCCTATCCTGCTACATTGAGCGGCGGTCAGAAGCAAAGGGTTGCAATAGCTAGAGCAATAGTCAATAATCCAAAGGTTCTACTAAGCGATGAAGGTACTTCAGCTTTAGACCCTCAAACTACTAAATCCATACTTTCTCTTTTAAATAGAATAAGAAAAGAAATGGGTATTACAATAGTAATGATTACTCACCAAATGGAAGTGGTAAAAGAGATATGTGATAGAGTTGCAATAATGGAAGATGGAGAAATAGTTGAAGTAAATACAGTAGAAGATTTGTTTAGAGAACCAAAAACAAAAACAGCTCATAAATTTATAAATTCTATGCATACTAGTGTTGAAGAGGAAATTATTAACCCGGAGGACTTCAAAGGAAAAATAGTTAGATTAAGCTTTGTAGGTAACACCGCTAGAGATCCTATAGTATCCCAGGTAATTAGAAGATTTAATATAAATATCAACATTCTCTCGGGAAATATTAACAAACTACAAACCAGTAGTGTAGGACATTTGATAGTTGAATTTACCGGAGATGAAGAAGAAATAAGTAAAGCACTAGATTATTTCAAAAATCAAGATGTTACAGTGGAGGTGATATAATGGCTGATTTAGTTATTCCATCATTAATTGAAACCTTGTATATGGTTACTTTTTCAACGATTTTTTCATTGCTATTAGGATTTCCATTAGGAATTATTCTGGTAGTTTCCGAAAAGGGTAATATATGGGAAAAACCCAAGTTAAATCAAATCCTCAACAGCATCATTAACATTTTAAGATCTTTCCCTTTTTTAATACTAATGATAGTAATATTTCCTTTATCTACACTAATAGTAGGAAAATCCATAGGTACTACTGCAACTATTGTTCCCCTATCAATAGCTGCTGCACCCTTTGTAGCTAGAATTATTGAAAGTAGTATTAAGGAAGTAGACAAGGGTGTAATAGAACTAAGCCTTTCCATGGGTGCCACAATACCTCAAATTATAACTAAGGTATTAATCCCTGAAGCTATGCCTTCTATAATTTTGGGTATCACCTTAACAGTTATAAACATCATAGGTTACTCTGCCATGGCGGGAGCAATTGGCGGTGGAGGTCTTGGTGATTTAGCCATTAGATACGGCCACTACCGTAGAGAAACCGACGTAATGATTGCCTCAGTAGTAATTATAATAATAATGGTACAATCTATACAATTTTTTGGAAACACATTATCCGCAAAAATAAATAAAAAATAATATAAATTTGGAGGAATAAAAAATGAAAAAAATAACAGTAATTAGTTTAATAGTAGTATTATTAGTATCAGTATTGTCAGGATGTAGTGGAAGTTCTTCAGATGAAAATCTTATAAGAATTGGAGTAACTCCGGAACCTCACAGTAAGTTGGTAAATTTAGTAGTAGATAATTTAGAAGCCGATGGTATAACAGTTGAAATAATAGAATTCACAGATTATGTAAAACCTAATCTTGCTTTAGCAGATGGTGAATTAGATGCTAACTTTTTTCAACATCAACCTTACTTAGATGACTTTGCTGAAGCAGAAGGATTAGAACTTGCAACAATAGGTACAGTTCATGTTGAGCCAATGGCACTTTATCTAAACGAAGCAACTTCTTTAGAAGAAATACCTTACGAAGCAGAAATAGCTATCCCTAACGATACTGTAAACGGTGGTAGAGCATTAATTTTATTAGAGTCAAATGGACTGATTACGTTA
This sequence comes from Bacillota bacterium, assembly GCA_033549325.1. Lineage (GTDB taxonomy): Bacteria > Bacillota > Clostridia > Tissierellales > Dethiosulfatibacteraceae > UBA8670. The sequence continues at coordinate 16,990 of JAWSUU010000006.1, forward strand.
AAAGAAGGTGCAGGCCTTGAAGCTACTGAAAATGATATAGCAGAAAACCCTAAAAATCTAAAAATTACTGCTCTTGAAGCAGCAGCTTTACCAAGAGTCTTAGAAGAAGTTGATGGTGCTGTAATTAATGGAAATTTTGCTCTTCAAGCAGGATTAAACCCTACAAAAGACGGCATAATAATAGAGGGTAAGGAATCTCCGTATGCTAATATTGTAGTGGTAAGAGCTGGAGACGAAATTGAAGAAAAATATCAAAAATTAATTGAAGCACTTCAATCCGATGAAGTTAAAAACTTTATAGAAGAAAACTACGAAGGTGGAGTAGTACCGGCATTTTAAACTGTAAAATATAAAAATAAAAGGTTAGGATATTAAAAATATATTCCTAACCTTTTTCTTTTTTAAATTTTATATCTACTACCACACTTTGGACATCTAACAATCATAGTTACATTTTTCTTTGGAAATCTAAGATTTGTACCGCATTTTTTACACTTCACATATTTATGAGTTTTTCTATCTTCAAACCTTTTCTTTAAAAGTAGAAAATTGGATTTCATTGGTCCACCAAATTTTTCCATAAACTTGCGGTTTTCTAATCTTCTTTTATTGATATCCTTAGATAAAACTCTGTACAAAGACCATACTAAAGTTGCCCATATTAGTGTATTTAATAATCCTGAATTTACAAACAAATTTACTACTATTAAAAAAAATATAAATCCTGTTGTAAATCTGTATAAATCATCCACTCCGTATCTTCCCTGCATAAAATTTGCTAACTTATTTCTAAAATTATTCATATAATATCCTTTCTTTAACTAACAGCACCAGCAGCAAAACATATTAAGTAGAGCAAACCTTACACACATAGTACCTATGTCTTCAAGGCCTCCAAAGCTTTGACTTCTCTGCTGATAAGTTCTTCCTCCATTTTGTAAAAGATTTAAGATTCTTCTATATTCCTGATTATAGGGATCCATATTTAAAGCCATTTGAGCATGATTTACGGCAGTTATTCTATTGCCCACACCTGCATTAGCCACTGCACTGTAATAATACCACTGGGAACTTTTTTCAGACATACTGCCCAGTATATTTAATGCCTGAACATACTGTCCAACACTAATATATCTTTTTACAGCTTCAAAATCCGAGAAATTATAACCGCTGTTGTAACTTGAGTTGTAACCCTGTCCATAAGATCCTCCATAAGGAGTTCCGTTTTTGATATTCTCATAGGCATTGTTTATTTCACTCATTTTTTTTGTAGAATTAGCATCTCCGTTGTTTAAATCCGGATGGTATTTTTTTGCAAGTCTTCTATATGCTTTTGATATCTCTTCCTCGGAGGCATCTCTCGATACCTCTAAGACCTCATAAGGATCTTTCATTATCAGACTCCTTTTCTTTCGCTTTCTTTATCTTGTATTTTGTCCATACACCAGAATACAGTATGTTTTCAATAAGTTCTTTATCTTTTTCAATATTTAAAGTTTCATATTTTTCAGTGCAATCCCCCATCAAAATATTCAAAATATCTATATACATATTAGAAGGTGTACCTATCATAGGATTATATCTTTCTTTTTTTAAATCATCTTTAAAATCCATTACAGCATCCATTATATAAATGAATTTTCCTAAGGATTTTCCAAACTCTCTAAGCTTATCTTTATATTCATCTTCTTTATAAGCAAATACTTCTCCTAATATATCTCCAAAGCAGTTACCGGGTATGTCCGGATTCATTATTCCTTTATTTTCTATTATAGATAATTCTTTAAGCTTTTCTTCTATGTATTGAGATTTATTTGGATATTTTTTTGCTATCTTTTTAAATTCTTTTTCATATACTTTAGCTTCTGCTAAAGACACCAGACTAGTATCATCTTTCCAATCGTCTAAAAAATTAAAATATGTAAGTAAAATATTCATGTCTGCTGCATACTTAGTTATATCATTAAACCAGTAGTCGTGTTTTGATAAAGGGTGAGCTATGCATCTCTCTTCTCCATTTTCCACGACTTTTATATTATATACTGAAGATAGCACAAGTACAAGAAAAGTCATATCATAATTTAATGTGACTCTACTTTTCGCCCCGTGTTCTTTACCTAAAATTCTGCAAAGTCCACAGTAGCAGGCTTTATAGTACCTTTCCTGGTCTTCATTCAATTTTTCTCTATTTGCTGTTACATATCCAAACATAATTTACCCCAAATCATAAAACAATTATACATTACTTATCTTAAAGTAATCTGAAATTTTTATCAACAAAATAATAAGAAATATATCATAAAAATAAAACTGCAGTAATCTGCAGTTCTATTTTCCTCCGATTTTATTAACCCAATCGGGAACCAGTTTTCCTTCCTCCAACTCTTTGATTCTATCCCCTTCTCTAGCTACTTTAGCTTCAGCTTTTTTTAAAACTTCTTCTAACTCTTCAGGAGATACCACAACAACTCCGTCGTCATCACCAAATATTAAATCTCCCGGATGAACGTCAACCCCACCACAGTAGATATCTGTATTAATGCTGCCGGGACCATCAACTGTAGGTCTTTTTGGAATTGCTCCAGCTGCAAAAATCGGCAAACCTAATTCTTTTATGTCTGATAAATCTCTCACACATCCTTCTAAGACTACTCCTGACAAACCAACAGCCAAAGCTCCTCTACTCATCATCTCACCCCATACTGCAGCTTGTCGATTTTCACCGTTTTCCATTACAAGAACATATCCTTCTTCCGCCTCGTATATTGCTTTATGAAGATACAAATTATCACCTGGTTTTACCTTCACCGTCAGAGCTGTCCCCAGTACCTTCATTCCTCCCTTTATCGGTTTTATTAGATAATTCATAGTCCTTGAATTTTCCATACCGTCGCTGATAAGGGAGGTCGAAAGCTTTCCCACTCTTTCAACCAGCTCCTGTGATATTTTCTTTGGATTTTTCTTTATATTTTTATCTTTTTTTCCACTCATTTTATTATCCTTTCTATAATTCATTTATTTTGAATTTAAATTTTATTAATTGAAATAACTTTTTAAATCAAAGGATGAAAAAATTCCTTTTTCCGTTACAACACCATTTACAAGGGACGGAGGTGTAATATCGAAGGCAGGATAGTAGCCTTTTACTCCATCCATAGTAGTTTTTTTACCCATGGCCTGGAGTACGAAGTCAGAGTCTCTTTCTTCTATATTCACAGAGTCAATATCACTGTGGTTTTCATCAGGTTTTCCAGTAACTAAATAAGGAATATTGTAGTAATTAGCTGCTAAAGCTATTTGAAAGGTGCCAATTTTATTTACAACATGACCATCAACTGTTATAACATCTGCTGCTGATGTAAATATATCAATATTTTTCTTCTTAAGTACATATCCCGGCATATTGTCTGTAATTACTGTAACATCTCCAGCCATATCTTTGATAACACTGGCAGTTAACCTTGCCCCTTGAAGGTATGGTCTGGTCTCTGGACAAAAGTAACTAATATTCTTCCCCTTATCCTGTGCTATCTTAACCATGAATCCAACAACAGTCTCTCCAAAACACTGGGTCATTACTGATCCTTTTTCTGGAAAGGTATCTACCAGGTATTCTACTGTTTTTGAAATTCTTTCGTATTTTTCATTAGTATTTGATATCACCTTTTTAAATATTTCTTTATCAGGCTTTTTTCCTTCCTTCGCAGCTTTTTCCCCAATCTCGTAAAGTTCATTTACTATATTTATCATTTTTTGACTGGTGGTAGGTCTAGCATGAGAAAGTCTGTATGCAGCATCTTTAATATATTTTAAAAAATCTTTTTCTTTTTTATTCTGACTTTCATAGGCAGCTAATGCCATCCCCATTCCTGCAGCTAAAAAGGGTCCTCCACTTTGAGTTACCATGTCCTTGATAGCTTTAGCTACTTCATAGTGATTTTTACATAACACATGAGAAATCTCTCTTGGATAAATTCTTCTATCCAGTATTTTTACATTGCCATCTTCATACCAAGCTACATTTTCATATCTAAGCATATAAGCTAGATCTTTATCGGATCTTTCCATCGTTTAACTCCTCCATTATCATCTCATCAGCTATATCTAAATAGTTTTTCCCGGTCTTTATTTTATTTCGATTCATTATTAATTCTTTAGCTATTTTTATACCTATTCTTTCAGCGTTACCTTTTAATTCTGAATCCTTTATGGATTCTATATCTTCTACCTTTGCTTCTCCAACTATTCTTCTAATCATTTCCAGACCTGCAGCTCCTGCAGTATAACCTAATACTTCATCAAGATACCAATCAAAAAATTTATTTGTTATAGCAATTTTTTCCTTAGTGTTATTTTCCAAATAATTAATAAATTTAATTTTAAATAAATCTACAGTATTTTTTATAGTTTCTGTAATCCATTTATCGAATTGGTTGGATTTTTCATTTAAAACAAGGTTTCTGATTTCAGCAAAAAATAAATTAGCTACAATATTTCCAACATCGTAACCCATAGGTCCGTAAAAAGCAAATTCGGAGTCTATTATTTTTATTTTGTCATCTTTTACAAATATTGAGCCTGTATGTAGATCTCCGTGAATAAGTGCTTGAGCATTTGTCATAAATTGAATTTTAAGCTTGGCTACTTCAAGATGCAGTTTTTCATCTTTGTACAGCTTGCCTTCCACAAAGTTTTTATTCATTTTTTGAAAAGTATTTTCTTCAATATCTCTATAAGGATCTGTGAATACTAGTCTTTCGCTTATATCACATAATTCAGGGTTGATAAATTTCTTAACCATCTTTTTCTTTTCCATGGGAGTATTTACCAAATCCGTAGTAGGCAGCATTGTATTCAATAAAAAATCACTTATGTTCTCAGAAAAGTTTTTAATAATTTTCCTTTCCACTAAAGCTTTTCTCATAATCTGATATTTCGAAAGATCTTCCATTATTATACATCTCATCTCTCTGTCGTATAAATAAATCTTTGGAACCATCCCTTTTGATAATTCACCTTCTATATTTAAGGCTTCAGCTTCTATTCTTATTCTATCTGTATCTAAATCTCTGCCGCTGCTTCTTAGCTTTTTATCTGCCTGTTTAATTACAACAGAAAAATTACTGTCCTGGCTGTTGATTTGAAATATATAATTTATATTGCCATCACCTATTTCCCGGGAAATTAATCTTTCATCTTTTCCAAAAACATCCATTTTTTCTTTTATATATTTTATACTATCTTCTTCATTTAACTTTCTATATTTACTGAACATACTTCCTCCAGTTATTATCTTTATGAATTAATAATACCAAATAAATCACTTTTTATAAAGAATATAAAGTTCAGCAAAAAATAAAAAACACCTCAGATGTCAACTGAGATGTTTACTATTTATACTTCTTTTTTATTCAATTAAACCTTTTTCTTTTAGATATTCTTCAGCTACATCTTCCGGATTCATTTTTTCTTCTCCGACTTTATAATTTAGTTCCTGCATATCTTCATCTGTAGCTATTCCTTCTAAAAGATTAAGTGCTTCTACTACTTCCGGATATTCCTGATATATTCTTTCTGTTACTACCGGTGCTGCAAAATATGGTGGAAAAAAATGTTTATCGTCTTCCAGAACCTTAAGATCGTAAACTAAAATTTTACCATCAGTACTAAAGGCATCGATAACATCTACTTTTTCTTCTTCTACTGCATTATATCTTAATCCCGGATCTAAGGCAGTTACATCTTCAAATCCAAATCCTCCGTAGTGTTCTTTGACTCCCGGTAACCCGTCTTCACGTTCTATAAATTCCATAACAGCTCCCAGTACAAGTTCATCAGATACTTCAGCTAAATCCGAGATTGTTTCCAAATTGTATTTTTCTGCAACTTCCGGAAGAACACTAAGAGTATAAGTGTTGTTAAATCCCATTTCATTCAACCAGTAAAGATTGTATTCTTCTTCAAAAGCTTCCTTTACATAATCGTATACTTCTTGAGGATCATTTAATCCAGACTCATTCAGTTGGGCTGCATATGCAGTCCCAGTATATTCTGGATACATATCTATTTCTCCTTCTTTCAGAGCTCCAAATACAATACTTGTAGATCCAAATTCCGTCACATCTGTCTCGTAATCTGTTTTAGCTTCAATAATCTTGGAAAATAGTTGTCCAAGTATTCTCTGTTCTGTATAGTTTTTATGTCCTATTTTTATAACATTTTCATCTGTCCCGCATCCTGCAAGACTTCCTAAAGCTAATAACATAACCATACTGAAAATTAATAATTTTTTCATAGTTTATTTACCTCCTGTATTCTTAATTAGTCTTCTGACTTGTAATTCCTTCTGGTGTTAATTTTGTTTCAAACATTCCTAATAATTTATCTATAGATATAGCCAGTAATGCTGTTGGAACAGCACCAGCCAGAACCATATTATTGCTAGCCATGCTTATACCTTTAAATATCATTTCACCAAGACCTCCGGCACCTATTAAAGCCGCTATAGTAGCAGTACCTATGTTAATAACCGTTGATATTCTTATACCTCCCATTATTACCGGTAGTGCTAATGGTATCTCTACTTTAGTTAAAATCTGTTTAGATGTCATACCCATTCCTCTACCTGCATCTATAATTGCCTCATCTACACTGTTTATTCCTATAAATGTATTCTTTATAATAGGAAGTAGCGCATAAAGAAAAAGAACAAATACTGAAGGAACATATCCTGTTCCTAATAAAGGTATTATCAACCCAAAAAGAGCTAATGATGGAATAGTTTGAAAAATATTTGCTATACCTAGTATAGGTGAACGCACCTTTTTATTTTTACTTATTAAAATTCCTACTGGTACTCCTAGTATTACAGCTAAAAGAACAGCTAAACCTGTAATTTGTATATGCTGTAAAGTTAGACCTAAAAGTTCATCAGATCTCGAAGCTACAAATTGGAAAAAATTCATATCATTCATTTACTTCAACCTCCCTTATTCCTCGTCTTCTTCATTGTTAACAACAGCCTTAGTGATAATATTTAAAATTGAAGCAGTTGTTATCATACCTATTAAATTTCCATCATCATCTAATACCGGCAAATATCGAATTTCATTTTCTTCCATAATTTTCAATACATCCGCCATGTTTGCATCATGATGTACAGTTACAAAATTCCTATTGCATATTTCCGACATTTTAACTTTATGATCCTCTTGCTCTCTAAGACTATCTCTAGTAATATATCCAATCGGGGGTTGAGGTTTACTGGTTTCTTTTTCAACTATAAATAGCAGTTCCATGTCTTTCTTTTTCATAACCTCTATCACCTGAGCAGGGCTACGCTTCTGTCCTACTGTCACTAAGGATTTGTGCATAATATCACTTGCATTCAACATCTCTGGAGATTTCCAAAGTCTGTCCTTACCAACAAAGTACTCTACAAAATCATCTGCAGGATTTTTTAGGATTTCTTCCGGTGTATCGTACTGAAGTATTTTTCCATCTTTCATTACCGCAATCCTATCTCCAATTTTCAATGCTTCATCCATATCATGAGTTACAAAGACGATAGTTTTACCAAGTTCGTCCTGTAGTTTAAGCAGTTCTTTCTGCAGCTGTTCTCTGGTAATTGGATCTAAAGCACTGAATGGCTCATCCATTAATATTATGTCCGGGTTAACCGCTAATGCTCTAGCTACACCTATACGCTGCTGCTGACCACCGGATAATTCGTGAGGATATCTATCGTAGTAGTCCTCCGGTGGTAAATCAACAAGATCGAGTAATTCGAATGCTCTATCTTTTCTTTTTTTCTTATCCCATCCTTTTAATTCCGGAATCATTTCAATATTTTTACCAACGGTCAGGTGAGGCATTAAACCTACCTTCTGGATAACATATCCCAGCTGTCTTCTTAATTCTATTTTACTTATTTTAGTATAATCCTCACCATCTATCATTATTGTCCCACTTGTTGGGTCATTTAGCCTGTTTATCATTCTTAGAGTTGTTGTTTTTCCACAGCCAGATTCTCCTATTAAAACAACAATCTCACCTTTATCTATATGTAAATTTAAATCTTCTATTACATTTGTTTTTCCGTCATATGATTTGGTTATATTTACAAGTTCAATCATTTTAAACCTCCTTCTTCTTTTTCAAATTTATATTTTAAATGATTTTATACATTTAGTCTTTATTATTCAGATTATCTCTACGCATTGCGAAGTATAACAAAAATAATTCTATATGTCAAAAAATCCTTGATTAAAAAGTTATTACCTGTTGATTTTACTATTTTAAGGAATGATAAGGTTTTCTTTTAAATATATTTTCAATTATACAAGCAAAAAAAATCAAAACTAATTTTAATTTAAAAATAGTTTTGATTTTGTATATTTATGAGTTTTATTTTATTTTATTAATTTAAGTACTTCTCTTCAAGTCCTTCAACCAGTTCTTCATACTTTTTTTGGATACCCTTATCATTTTGCTTCTTTTCAAAAACCTTGCAATCTTCATTTATTATATCTATTGTATCTTTTTTCAAATTATTTTCTGCAAAAGTATATGCCACCTTATCTTCTTTATCGATGTGTCTTGTAAGAAGATCAGTATAAGATACTGCATTTGCGATAATATCAAGCTTCGCTTCTTCATCGCCTTTTTGCACCTTGTTTAATGCTTCTTCCAGCTGTTTCATATGGAGTCTACCCAAATCGTGTTCTACCAGCATTCCGTTTCTTACAAGCTTTTCTGCTACTCCACCGATTTCTGAAATCATTCTGTTAAAAAGAAAATCTTCTTCCTTTCCATGATGATGAGCATCTGCAAAATTTCTCACAAAATCTATCATCTTTCTAAAATCTTCGTCTTCGTATCTGTCTTCCTTCATGAGTATAAAAGAAGCTTTTCTAATAACCTTTAGCATCCTTTTAATTAGCTTGTGCTCTTCTACCATTAAAGCAATACCGTTCATCATGAAGTCCTCCTTATTTCATGATCTCCTTCACTGCTTCCTTCAAACTCAAAGTCAGCCGGTACGAAAGCATCTATCCATACTCTTCTCAGTTTGTTGTAAACTTCAATATCTCCACCTACTGCTTCCCAGTAACGAATATGTAAACACTGGGGCTTCAGCCATTTAAAGTAATCCTCTCCTGATTCTACAGGCTTATTTACTCTATCGCAAGGCATGCCATCGATTAAAAAATCGTAGACAGATTTGAATACCTCTTCCGCTGAATCTAATTTTTTATCCAAAGATTGGTAAGCTTTTTTGCCGTTTTTTATATATATCTCTTTAATTTCTTCTAATATTAATGCATCTTCTTTTAACAAGTTTGTAATAATATATGCCATTCTATATTCAAGGCTTTCTATTCTTTCTTGAAGCCACCCGTGTATATTTCCCTCTTCTATTACCGCGGCTAAAGGTCTAGTTTCTCTTTCTCCGTATAATTCCTTTGATGCATATACTAATATATCCGTATTATTACCTGATTTATTACCATTATCTACAATTTCCTGCAGTAATTCTTCATGCCACTGTACCTTATTATATAACCAGTAATGTATCGGTCCTAAAAATGCGCTCATTTGAATCCTCCTTATATATTATAAATTTAAATTATTTTTTAATTTCTAAAGCTATTATATCAGAAGAATCCTTTTAGTTCCGTAACATTTGTTACAAAACTGTTTTAAATAAAATACTACTCTATTTTCATGTTATCAATTCAAAAGTAGAGTAGTACTATTTATATTTAATTTTCAGAAAAAACTTCTTTAGCTATATCTACAGCTTTTCTAGCATCCTTTCCGTAAAAATCAGCTCCTATATCTTTAGAGTATTTAGGTGACATTACCGCACCACCAACCATTATTTTTATATTAGGGTCTATGTTTTTTAATTCTTTAATAACTATCTCCATATTTCTAACTGTAGTAGTCATAAGAGCACTTAATCCTACTAATTTAATATCCTCTTTTTTTACTTCTTCAACTATCAGGTCCATTGGAACATCTTTTCCTAAATCTATAATGTGGTATCCGTAGTTTTCCAGTATTAATTTGACTATATTTTTACCGATATCGTGAATATCTCCTTCCACGGTAGCTAAAAGAATCTTTCCCTTAGAAACATTTTCGCTGCCCTCAGAAATCATTTTAGCTTTTATAACTTCAAATACAGCCTTTGAGGTTTCTGCACTTCTAATCAGCTGAGGCAAAAAAAGTTCCTGTTTTTCATACTTATCTCCTACTATATCAAGAGCAGGTATCATATAATTATTTACTATTTCTAGAGATGTTTTTTCTTTTAGAAGTTCTTCTGTTACTTTACCTGCTTCATCCTTCAATCCTTTAATTATTATATCCTTCAATTCCCTGGTTGAAGATTCATTTAAAAGTTTTTTTTCTTTTACATTACTGTATTCCTTTATGTATTCCTTGCTGTCTTTGTCTTGATTTGCAAGAACCTTAAAAGATCTTATTACATCCATCAGACTGTCCTTTGTAGAATCTGTGATAGGAGCATCCAAACCGCAGCTTAAAGCCATAGCCAAATATGTTGTATTCAGGATTTCTCTATTAGGTAGTCCAAAAGATACGTTGCTTGTACCCAAAACTATTTTTACATTATATTTTGATTTAATCATTGGTATAGCCTTAAGTGTCTCAAGTACAGCCGGTTGCTCTGCTGAAGCAGTAAGTACAAGAGGATCTACCAGTATATTCTCTTCCGGGATTCCGTAAGTTTTAGCTTCCTCTATTATTCTCCCTGCAATTTCCAATCTTTTTTTAGAGGTTTTAGGTATACCTTCTTCATCTAAGGTAAGGGCTATAACCAAGGTTCCATATTTTTTTACAATAGGAAAAATTTTATCCATACTCGATTTTTTACCATTTACTGAATTGATGATTGGTTTGCCGTTGTATATTCTAACTGCTTCCTCTATTACCTCTTCGTTGGCGCTATCTATCTGCAGTGGTAGAGAAATAAGACTTTGCAGGTCTTCAACTACTTCTTTCATCATCTTTTTTTCATCAATATCCGGTAAACCTACATTTACATCCAATATATCCGATCCTGTTTCCAGCTGATTTATTGCTTCTCTGATTATATAATCTATTTCCCCATTTCTTAAAGCTTCTTTAAGCCTTTTTTTCCCTGTGGGGTTAATTCTTTCACCAATTATCTTTACTTCTTCCCCAATTATCACCGTTTGAGAAGAAGATGAGGTGCAGGTTATCCTTTTAGGTTTTAGTTTAAGAGGTTCTGTATTTTTAAGTTTTCCCACTATACTTTTTATATATTCTGGTGTCGTACCGCAGCATCCTCCTATAATGGCTACTCCTTTTTGAGCCATCATTAAAATTTCTTCACTGTAAAGATCTTTATCAAAATCGTAGTAAACTTTATTATTTTTTACTTTAGGATTTCCTGCATTTGCCTGAACAATTACGGGCAAATGGGAATATTTTAATACTTCTTCTACTATACCTTGAAGTTCATTAGGTCCTTTTGAGCAGTTTACTCCTAAAGCATCTACTCCCAAACCTTCTAATACAGATACCATAGTCAGTACATCGGTACCGAAAAAAGTGCGATTTTCATCGTGGAAGGTCATAGTGCAAAATACAGGAAGATGGCTGTTTTCTTTAGCTGCAAGTACCGCAGCCTTTGCCTCGTAAAGGTCTGACATTGTTTCTATTAAAATCAAATCTGCTCCTGCCTTTGTACCTGCTACCACCTGTTCTTTAAATATTCCATAGGCTTCTTCAAATTTTAAGGTTCCTAGAGGAGCAAGTAGAGTACCTATAGGTCCTATATCAAGTGCTACATATTTTTTATCTTTAAATTCTCCCGCCGCTTTTGCAGCATTGTTTACAGCAGAAGTTATTATTTCCTCAAGGGAATATCCTTTGTCTTTTAGTTTTAGTTTATTTGCTCCAAAGGTATTAGTTGTTGCCACATTAGCTCCAGCTTCAAAATATTTTTTATGTATGTTGTAAATTATATCAGGTTTTTTAATATTGTAGAGTTCCGGTATTTCTCCGGCTTTCATACCGGCTTCCTGGAGCATAGTTCCCATAGCTCCGTCAAAAAATAAGAAATTTTCTTTTATTATATCTAACATATTATTCCCCTTTGTTTTTATAGTCGCAATCATCAACTAAATTACAGTCCCAACAGCCTGTAGATGAATTATCATCTTCTACAGTTAATCCTATTATTGCTGTAACCGACTTTCTCGGTATAAGGATATGATTCTCCGTAGTTGATAATCCTATCCGCTTTTGTGCATCTAGAGCCTTTATGATGTGAGGCTGCACTTCAAGGGATAAATCTCCGTATCCAGGACTGTATCTATCTGTAATGTAGTATCCTTCTTCATTTGCTTCCGCTTCCACTTCCCTCTGTACATAGTCGCAGAGTTCTTCAATCAAAGCAGCTGCACAAGCTTCATATACTATACCTTTAGATAAATCTAGTTTACTGTAGTATTTTAATTTCTTTTCAACTTGAAATCCTAAAGTAACTGCCATGACTACAGCCCTGTTCGAATTAATTAAATGACTTCTAAGTTTTTTAGATTCTGTAATAATAGATGAATCTTTAAAAATCAGACTATCTTCATCTTTTTTCACATCAAAGTCTTTATACACATAGTTAAATAATGCAGTCCTTTGAAGTTCTTCTACAGCATCCATTATTTCAACATCTAATCTTTTATCACTACTATCTTTTTTATATCCAAGATATCTCATGATTTCTGATTTGCTTATTTCCAGATCTATTCCGTTGTTGGAAATTTCATATTTTTCTGTTTTCATCCGTTAGAACTCCTCTTATAGCCTTCATGCTGTCCATGATATTCCTTGCAGTTTCAGGCTTGTTCATAGTATAAATATGGACCCCATCTACCCCCCATGACAAAAGATCTATGATTTGACCAATTGCATAGGACAAACCTGCTTCATTTAAGGCTTTAGGATTATATTCATATCTTTCCAGCAATCTTGTAAATTTATCAGGAAGTTTGTTTCCTGTAAGTTTGGTAACTGTCTTTACCTGATTTTTGCTTAATATAGGCATTATTCCCGCTATTATCGGTACATTTATTTTTTTCGACTGTGTTTTGTCTATGAAATCGTAAAATATTTCGTTATCAAAAAACATCTGAGTAACTAAAAAATCAGCACCACAATCTACTTTTTCTTTTAAATATTTTAAGTCAGACTCTATATTAGGCGATTCTGGATGCTTTTCAGGGTAGCATGCCGCTCCTATTGAAAGATTTGAATTTTTTTTGAAAAACTTAATTAACTCAGTAGAATACTTAAAGCTATCTTTCGGTATATCTTTTTTGTCAAATCCTACAGGATAATCTCCCCTAAGAGCCAGCACATTTTCTATTCCTTTTTCTTTCAAAGATTCCAAAGTTTCTTCAACTTCTTTTTTAGTGGAATTTATACATGTAACGTGAGCTATTGAAGATAAGTTGTAGTTATCCTTAATATAAGAAGATATTTCTACCGTTCTATCTTTTGTAGTACCCCCGGCACCGTAAGTTACACTCATAAAATCCGGATTCAGGTCATTTAATTCATCTATAGTTTTATAAATAGTATCTATAGGATATCCTGCTTTAGGTGGAAATATTTCAAAAGATACTAAGGGTTTTTTATATTTAAATTTTTCACTAATTTTCACAGCAAACCCTCCCTTTAAAATTTATTAAATAATTATAACAAATAGAGTAATTTATTACAATGTAAAAGCCATCTTATTAAGACGGCTTTTATAAAGGAAGGATGGAATTATATGTTAGATTCCGTAAGTTCCCTTTATGGAATCTTTAAAGTATTCGATTTTAGGAGGATTAAAGGTAAATGCAGTAAATAATCCAAACTGAACAACAAGTATAAATATTCCTATGCTAAAAAGCATCCTAGATGGTTCACCTTCAAATAATAATATTCTACTTATATTATACCACTATTCTAAATATATATTCACCAGTATTATAATCCTTTTCCCGAGTCTGTAACCTTTATTAAATCTTTTGGAAACGGATTAAATATACTTTGATTGTTTAAGTAATCAATATCAAATCTTATAGCCCACATTTCCAAAACCGCGACTAAGTTTGAAAAAGGAATTTGATTATCTACATACTGCTGCATCAAATCCAGAAAATAGGCTTTTTCTTTTGATGATAAATCATTAGAAAAGTATCCCAGTATATGAAGAGCTACATTCATTTTCCTCTTACTGCTGGCAGGAGTCTTTAGCAATTCTAACAGCTCTGCTTCGTATTCCTTATATAATACATCAGCTTTTTTCTTTTCATGATTTGCAACAATTTTTCCCAGAGTTTTAAGTCTTCCCTGATTATAAGCCATAAAAAGATATTTATTGTCGCTGTGGAACTTCACCAAATCAACCAATTTCATATTTTTTTTAATAATTCTAAATTTTGCTGTGGTAAATATCCTGGTATAAAAGTGCTCTCTAATACTAAAATTAGTCAATCTTCCTTCATCTTCTACTGGAAGCAAATTAAATTTTTCATCAATTATTCCTCCAAATACCCCGGAAGTTTTTTGGGGAATAGCCGGTGCTTTACCGAAGCTTTTATACATTTTTACGTCTTTTACTCCACAGGAAGGTGATCTGCCTTTCAGGATAAACCCGTCCAGACTTTCATTCTTAAGTTCATCTGCCTTAATTTCTGCATATCTTACCATATCTTCAGTTACATCTTTACCGGATTTTGAAGATACAATTTTTTCAACTCCATTTTCTACTATTATTCTAAGAGCCTCCCTTGGAGAAGGAAGTCCTATATCCATTTCCGGACAGGAATACAAATAATTTACATAGGGTTCTAGTTTTTTAACAAACTCGCTGCTTATCATACTACCGTCGTATCTGCAGTGTCCGTGCTCGATACATTTACTTATAAAAATATTAGGTTTATTAAATTCCATAAAATACCTCTCTGCTTTTTATTTTATAATTGATTATATATTAATTATACCTATTTTTACTGCTTTTTATGCATTTTAAAACCTCCTTTCTTTTCAAGGAGGTTAATATAAATAACTAATTATTTGGCACAGATAATATTAAATAATTCACATCGTCTTTTAATTCTTCATTGTTTACATATTTGTTTAGTTTTTTTATTATCTCTTCAGATATTTCCTTAGAGCTTTTATCTCCCACCTTCTCAAGTATTTTCACAAGGTTTTCTTCCCCGTAATTGTGGTCCTGTCTGTTCATTGCTTCAACTGTACCGTCGGTATAAAAGAGCATCTTGCTACCTCTATCTAAATCAATTTCATAGTTCTCATATTTAGGCTTATGATTCTTTTCAAATTTACAAATTGGAAACCCTTTATGTTCAATCTTAGTAACCTTTCCTTTTCCCTGATACATTAAAGGATATGTATTTAATCCTGCAGATGAAAAAGTGATCTTCATGGTTTTTTTATTAAACAATCCATAGACCATTACAGTATACATTTCCGTAGGAAAATCCGTTTCATTAAACTTATTATATAAATTCTCTATAACAATTTTAGGTTGAAAAATTTCTTTAATTTCATTTTGATACTTTCTATGAGTGACTATGGTCTGTCTCATAAAAATTGTCATCATGGCAGCAGGAATTCCGTGTCCTGATACATCTCCCAAATAAAATGCAACGTATTCATCGTCTATTTCCTCAAGACCGTAGTAGTCTCCTCCTACCTTTTCGAAGGGAATATATTCACTGTAAAAATCTAGATTTTCAAATTTTGCTTCTTTTACAGGCATTATAGCATTTTGAATGCTCTTTGCATATTCTATATCTTTTAAAAGCTCTTCGTTAGCTTCTTCTACCTCTTTAGTTCTTATATCTACAAGTTTTTCAAGATTATTTGCATAGTTATTAATCTTCTTTTCTGCCTCATCTAATTCATCATAGGGATGCTTAATATTGTATATAAACATTACCCTAAAAATCATATATGAAGCTATTAATTTATATACATGTCCCAGCAAGTTATAAGTGTCGTAAATATTAGCATAGTTTGTAAAGGACAATTCTGAAAATATACTTATAATTAGTGCCGACAAAAATAAAGCCAGTGTATTTCTTTTATCTTTTCTATACTCTATAAACAGTTTTATAAAGGCAATAATCATAATGAGTATTATTACTACTTCCAACATTTGCTTAACTGGTGTAAGTCCCTGTCCTTCTACAAACATCTTTGGAAAACTCTCTGGAAAGTAGCTAATAACTACAAGAAAAACAATGGATAATAAAACTGGAATCAAAGATACTAAATATCTATTATTTAATTTTCTTTCTTTATCTATAGGTACAAAGGCTCCTACTAAAATACCCAGAGCAAATCCCATTCTACCTATTATCCAGTAAGATGTAGCAGACTGAATAGAGCTTCCTACAATAAGCCCTGGCATTCCTTCGTAGGAAAAAGTATGCCAAAAATCTATAAAAGCGACAAAAAATAAAGCCGTTGCAGTTATTATCATTCTTAAACTGTTTTCTCTATCTCCAGTATAATAAATAACTAAAAAACTAGCTATATACATTACTATACTTGCGTACTCTACTAATGTATGGAATCCCAGATAATGATCCATTAAAAAAACTTGATAGGTATTGTGTTCAAAAAATCTTATAAAATAAAAAAGTCCAGCTGATAAGATAAAACTCCATAAGATAAAACGATAATCATAATGATTTTTATTATTTTCCGTGTTATTTGCAGATAAATTCGAAATGTTTTCTCCCATTAAACTCTCCCAAGTTGAAGTTTCTGATATGTCTAAAATTATATCACAGATTTCTAATATTTATTAGTACTTATTTACAAAAAACCACCCTTTTTAAAAAAGAGTGGTTTTTTATTATTAAAATAAAATTTAAATTATGCTTTGATTTTTTTCTTTGTTTCCGGATGTATATTGTACTTA
>JAWSUU010000007.1:0-32760 GCA_033549325.1 Bacillota bacterium
GATTAAATGCAAAAAAAGCTTTGATAAAGTTATCAAAGCTTTTTTTATTAGTTCATTATATACTTTTTAATATCACTATCGAGCTCATCTTCATCAAAGTTTACACTCATGTAAAAATCCACTTCAAATTCTACTGAAGTATTATTTAGTTTTTCAATTATCCTTTTTAGATCTATCATTTCTATTTTTGCTATTTTATAAAGTCCATCTATATAAACGTGTTCTATATCGTAATCTGCTGCTAATAAGCCACTTACAAACCCTAAGAATTGATCTGCATTCATCATTCCGTGTTCTTTAGTGTTGATGTATCTGATATCATGGTGTAAATCGTACATATGCTTGTTATTAGCTTCTAAAAACACTATTTTACCTTTAATTTTATCAATTGCATTATTTCCAAATTCTATCATTTTTTGTGTTTTACCTGTTCCCTGTTTGCCGCATATTAAATTGACCATTTTTATCTCCTCCAAACTTTTTTTTTATTATATCATATATGGAAAACCTTTTCCATATTTAAAGATTTAAAGTCATTAATTATTTCAATTTTTTTTAGGTTCAAGATAATTGAAATTTTTCCCTTGATAGGCTTTTTTTTCTTTCATACTTTCTATCAATTGATCTTTAAGTTTCCACCAACTTGTGTCCCAATTGCAAAATAGAGTTCTCTCTTTTGGTGCTCTTGAAAATAGTCTTTGAATGCCTATGTCGGGATTTAAATATTCTAAAAATAAAATCACATTTTTTAAATAATCATCTTTACTAATAATTTTCACTTTATTCTTTTCATACATATTTCCTAATAAAGTATCTTTGAGGATGTATAGGGAATGAATTTTAACAGTATCAACTTCTAAACTTGATAGTATCTTTGCATTTTCTACCACATCATCTTCATCATCCCAGGGTAAATTTAATATTATATGAGTACAAACTTCAAAGTTATATTTTTTTAATTTATTTACAGCATGTATATATTCAGCTAAAGTATGTCCTCTATTTAATTTTTTAAGTGTTTTGTAGTTGCAGGTTTGCAACCCTAATTCAAAATTGATATTAATACTATATTTATCTTTTATATCTTTTAAAAACAGAAGAATCTCATCAGTAATGCAGTCAGGTCTGGTAGAAATAGAAATTTCTACAACATCATCACAAATACTATCTAAAATATATTTTCTGAAAATATTAAATTTTAAGTATGTATTCGTGTAGTTTTGAAAATAAATAATAAATTTTTCTGCCTTGTATTTATTGATAATAAATTCTTTGTTTTTCTTAATTTGTTTTTTTATACTGTTTTCTTTATCTAACAACTCAAAACCTGCACCTTCTTCCCCGCAAAAAATACAACCTCCAAAACCGATGTTTCCATCTCTATTTGGGCAGGTTGTATTAATATTCACAGGTATTTTGTAAACTTTATTATTATATTTTTCTTTTAAATATTCTGAATATTTATAATATAGTCTATTAGTCATTTATTCTTCAGTCCTTATGTTTAAATAGTTTTTAAGTTCTTTTATTACTCCATCAGAGTTATTATCATATTTTGATATTTTATCTGCAATGTTTTTGATTTCTGTTGTGCCATTTATCATTGCTATTCCCAATCCCGATTTTTTGATTAATTCAATATCGTTATTGTCATCTCCCATGGAAAAAATCTCTTCAGTTGCGATATTTTTTGATTCTGCATATCTTTTTATTCCTTCCCATTTACAGCCTCTCAAGTCTAAAAATTCTAAAAGTGCTCTTATTTTTAAGTTCCTGGAGGTAAAGGAATTGTATGTATTTGGATACTTATTAATTATATTTTTTCTAAAATTTTCTAGTTTATCAAATTCACCTGTTATACAAACTGAAAGTATTTTTTCATATTTAAGATTATCAAATTTAATTTTTTTAAACCTTATGTTATCCTTTTCCATATACCCATGATAACCAGAATTATCAGGGTTTTTTTCAATAATCAAATCATATCCTTGGTTAAACTCATTTATATGTAATATTGGATAAAATCCTGATTCAATAGAATCATTAATTATATTTTTCGCATTATCTTTACTAAGGTAGTTAGCAAAGATAACTTCATCATTTGAAGTATGCCTTGCTATACTACCGTTATTAGCTAAAATAATCATATCTTCTTTTAAAGGTTCAATAAGTTTCTTCCCATGATAATAAGACCTACCTGTTGCTATAACAACATCTATGCCGTTCTTTTTTAACTCACTTATATATTCTACTGTTCTGCTGCTTATTTCTTTGTTATCTTTTAAAAGAGTTCCATCTAAATCTAATGCCACTAATTTGTATTTCATATTTATTTATTATAATTCTCCAAAATATTACATAAAAACTTATATGTACGTTGAGTTGATTCTATGCTTAAATGCTCATTGGGTGTGTGTACATCAAACATATTAGGCCCCAAAGATATTGCATCTAAATTGTCAATTTTTTCTGATAAAAAACCACATTCTAATCCAGCATGTATAGCTGAAACCTCTGCTTCATTATTAAAAGTTTCTTTATATGTTTTTTTACATAAATCTCTAATATATGATTCACTAGCATATTCCCATCCTGGGTAAAAATCTCCTTCGATATACTCCACATCCAAAACTTGGGAAAGCTGCTCCATTTCACCTCTAAAGTTCTTTAAAACTGATTCCATTGAACTTCTCGGTGCACATATTAATTCGATATACTTATCATCTTCTTTTATAACACCAAGATTGTTAGAGAAAATTATGAGGTCTATCTCGGTGCTTTTTTTCATAGGTCCATTTTTTATCAAATTAATTCCTCTAATAAGCTTTTTCTTAGTTTCATCTGAGAAAACTTTTCTATCATCTGATCTAACTTTTTCTATTCTTATATCTATATTAGGATCTGATATTTGATATTCTTTTTTGATTTCTTCAATCAATACACTTAATTTATCAGCAATGACTTCTAAATTATCTGTTTTTACTACAACTGCAGCTTCTCTAGGAATAGCATTGCTTTTTGAACCACCATATAATTCTTTTATATCTATATACTCTTCAATAATATACAGCAATCTACCTAAAATTTTATTTGAATTTGCTTTTTCCTTATCTATATCTATACCTGAATGACCTCCACTTAATCCGCTAATGAAGATCTTGCATGTATTATTAAAAGTACTTTCTTTAAAATCTTTTCTAATTTTAAGACTTAGTCTTCCCCCTCCTGCACAACCAGCAGTTAATTCACCTTCTACCTCACTATCAAGGTTTATTAAGGTTTTTCCATTTAGATTACTTGGGTCTAATTTTAATACGCCAGTCATTCCACTTTCTTCATCTGTTGTTATAAGGACTTCAAGATTTGAATGTTTAATATCATTTGATTCTAATATAGACATAAACATTGCAATTGCAATCCCGTTATCTGCACCTAAAGTAGTATCATCACCATATATGTAGTCATCCTTTATAACTAATTTGATCGGATCTTGACTAAAATCATGTTCTTTATCAGAATTTTTTTCGCATACCATATCCATATGTCCTTGTAGTATCAAAGTCGAGTTAGATTTATTCTCATCTGTTGAAGGTTTTTTAATTATGATATTTAATGCTTCATCTTGTATAACTTCTAAGTTTCTTTCTTGTGCCCATCCCTTTAAAAAATTACTAATTTTTTCTTCTTCTTTGGAGCATCTCGGTATCTTGTTGATTTTTTCAAAATTTTTAAATACTTTTTCATATTGGATATTTTCTAGTTTTTTCATTTTTTAGTTTAACCTCCCTATTCTTGTAAAGGGAAAAAATCTGAAAACAGCCTTTCCCATAATGTATTTTTTATCGATAAACGGGTTTTCCCAATATCTAGCATCTCTAGAATTTGGTCTGTTATCTCCTAAGAAAAAGAAGCTGTTTTCGGGAACCAAAAATTCTTGAGGTTTTTGAGTTGATTTTACAGCATAAGTCTCCTCTAATTTTTCTTCATTTATATAAACTGTCCCTTCTCTATCTATATAAATCTTATCACCAGGCAATCCTATAAGTCTTTTAACTAAAATTTTATCTAATTCTTCAGAATCAAATACTACTATATCTTTTCTTTCTAAGTTATCTTCATCTATAAGTTTTGATACAAATAATTTATCTCCCGGTTCTATTGTGCCTAACATGGATCCAGTAGGTACAGTAACAAGAACAAATACGAATTTATTTAGAAAAAACACAATAATCAGTGCTACTACTATAGGTACAATCCATTCCTTTATTAAATAATTAATTTTTGACATTTTTCCTCCTGCAGGTACAATATATTAGTCAACTTTATCCACCGGCAAGTAAATAGTGAATTTCTACTTTATCGTCCTGTTTTAATTTTCTTCTATTATAATCATTTTTATCTATTAATTTTCCATTTATTTTTACAATTATAAGGTTTCTATTAAAGTCTTTATACTCTATTACATCCTCTACAGTCATACCTTCTTTAAAATTTTTAAACTTTTCATTGTTTAATATCATTGCATCACCTCACATAGAAAATTAGAAAGTAAAAAAATGATAGGAATTTAAATTCCTATCATCTATTTTACAGATGTTTTTCTATAACTTCAAGTACTTCTGGTAAATCCATTCCTAAATCCTGTAATTTTTCTTTTGTAGGAACTCCGTTATTACTCCATCCTCTTCTTTTATATACTGCATCTGTTAGTTGTTCATATTGATCGTATCTGTATTCTCTTAGTATTTTTATTTTTTCTTCTGTTGATTTTCCTTCTGGGTCTACTCCAACTTTTTCTTTTAATTGAGTGTCGTATCTTTCCTGTCTTGATTCGTATTCTTCTTTTGTTACCGGTCCCATCATTCTATATGGTGATTTGTCGTGTTCTCTTAATCCTTTACCCATTCTAATATTGAATACTCTCTGGAAATTATATACTTTCTCTGATTGTCTTACCATTTCTTCCGGAGTTATTTTCTTTCCTGTTATACCGTAAAATAGGTCAAGATAGTTCTGTACGTGTTCAGGTATTTTTGCCGGCTCTTCTGTTTTAGCATTTCCTTCTGGTACTATATCGTTCCAAGGTAACTTACATAGTCCAAGTAATCCGAACCAAGTTCTAAACATTGGATAATAGTGAAGTGCTTCTGCTTTGTCTTCAAAGGTTGGTATCTGGTTATTTACCATATCCATTACTATTAACCATGCTTCATCATGCTGAGGTCCTTTATTTGTAAATCCGAATCCTCCTTGCTGTGCTAAAGATTCTTTACATACGTATTCAGCATATTCTAGTCCTTTTTGTTCTGTACCTATATCAAATAAGAAGTCTGGATCTGCTCCGTATTCTTCTGCAAAGAGTTTTTTCATTTTGCGGATTCCTTGTCCTACTACTTTACCGAATCCTTCGCCTTTAGACATCTGGTGTATTAATTCTAGACTTGCTTCTTCGTTTCCGAATTTAAGTTCTAATCCTCCGGTGATTTCTTTGTTTATTATTCCTCTT
Source organism: Bacillota bacterium (assembly GCA_033549325.1). GTDB lineage: Bacteria > Bacillota > Clostridia > Tissierellales > Dethiosulfatibacteraceae > UBA8670. The sequence goes on from JAWSUU010000007.1 coordinate 5,507, forward strand.
TCAAAGCATTCCATAGCGAAGGCTGTTGATGTTCCGTAGGATATTGTGTCTATTCCGTAAGTATCGCAATAGAAGTTTAATTCTAGAATTGTTTCAGGGTTGAATATTCCGCAGTTTGCTCCTAATCCTGCAGCATTTTCATATTCTGGTCCATCTATTACTACTTTATGTCCTTTATAAGGTCCTGTTTTAAGTTCGAAATCATCTACAGCTTTTGCACATGCTAGAGAACATCCGTACCAGCATCCATCTACCATTCCTTGAGTTAAGTATTTATTTATAAATACTTTGTTACCCATTTTTACTGCATCTTTATGAGTTCCATACTGGAAGTTATGTACAGGCAGTAGATCAAAATCTATCATTGTATCTATTAAAGCTGCTGTTCCTATTCTATGCATATTGTTTTGCTCGTGATCGTGATGGGCTATTTCTTTGTGGAGTTTTATTCCTGTTTTGTTAATTATACTTTGGTCAAATGGATTATTTAAATCTCCTTTTACAGGTTTTGATTTAACTACTACTCCTTTTACTTTTTTGTTTCTAAGTATTGTTCCTAGTCCACCTCTTCCGGCTTGCTTTAATCTTGCTGTCTTTCTTCTTATATCATAGAATGTGAAGTTTAGTATTCCCATTCTTGTGTGTTCTGCTGCAGTTCCTGCAGTTATTACTGATATTTGTCTTTTTTCGTGCTCATCTTTTGCATACATTTCTGTAAGCTGCTCACCAAGTAAATGTCCATCTACTGCTTCTTCCGGTGCTGTTTCTATAGTGATTTTTCCTTCAGTTCCGTCTATTACTATTATTACATCTTCTTTTGCTTTTCCCTGTATTTCCAGTCCATCCCATCCGCTAAATTTAAGGTATGGTCCTATATATCCTCCTACGTTTGAGTCTATAGGTATGTCTGTCATAGGAGATATACTACATACTAGAGTTTTTCCTGTACCTGGATATTGGGTAATTCCAGCTATTGGTCCTGCTGACATTACTATTTCGTTTTCTTCTGAGTCCCATTTTGTATCAGGGTTTACTGCATCCCATAGGTACCTCATGCCATATCCTTTTCCACCTATGAATTTTTCTTTTACTTCCTCTGGTACGTCTTTTTCTTCTATTCTGTTTTCTCCAACGTTTACATAGAGCATTTTATCAGTATATCCATGCTTTAATGCTTTTGGTTCGTATTTAAATTCTTTTAATATTTTATGTTTATTTCTCATTTCTTTGTTTTCCACTTTATCAACCTCCTTTTGTTAAAATTCTCTTATGCTAAGAGCTCCTGTTGGACATGCTTCCGTACATATTCCACAAGCTACACATTTAAATGGCTCTCTTTCATCGTCGTGCTGCATCATTGATTCTTCTGGGCAAAATCCTACACACATGAAACATCCTACACAGTCTTTTTTGTTTAGTTTTACTACTCCATTTTTATCTCTTTGTAGTGCTAGAGTAGGACATACTTCCATACATACTCCACACTGGGTACATATGGTTAATTTGTTCCAATTTTCCATTGCTGTTACTCGAACTCTGGATTTTTCCGGGTTGTTTTCTTTAAAGTAGGCTTGAGAACATGCTTCTTCACATTTTCCGCATCCTATGCATTTGCTTTCGTCTTTGATTAGTCTTTTTACTCTCATTGTTCACCTCCGAAATTAAATAACTCCTTTGTTAATTTTATAATTTGCCTATATAGAGTATAACATCAAACTACAGAAGGCTCAAGTATAAGGTTCCCTTTTTCAAATCTATCTATTCCTAACATGCTAACATCTATAGAAGGTTCTTCGTCAAGTATCATTTCAGATATTACAATGCCTGTTAATGGTCCAAACATAAATCCGTGGCCACTAAATCCTACAGATAAGAAAAAGTTGTCTACCTCTTTTACTCTTCCGTAAATAGGTTGTTTATCCGGTGTTATATTATACAATCCTGCCCACTGTCTTATAACTCTTAGCTCTCCTAAAGGAGGTAGTACTTTTGTTACAGTTTTGGCCATTTCATCCATAAAATTCCAACTTGAAGTTGTTCTCAAATCTCTTGGCTCAGTATCATCGCCTCTTCCCATAATAAAAGTTCCCTCAGGAGTTTGCTGACAGTACATATTTAAAGAAAATGACATAACCATAGGATCCTGCATTGGCTCTACTGGCTCAGTTACTAAAATCTGATGTCTTTCTGAATATACAGGCAAATCTACACCTACCATGTCACAAATGAGTTTAGAATGTCCTCCTGCCGCATTTACAACAGTATCAGTAATTATGTCCCCTTGATCCGTTACTACTTTTTCTATTTTTTTACCATTAGTTTTTATTTCTAGTACTTCCGTATGTGTTAAAAATTCTACTCCTAATTTTTTTGCGGCTTGATAAAAAGCATCCGTTGTTTTAAATGGATTTAGGAATCCGTCTTTTGGACAGAAAGATGCTCCCGTTAAATCTTCAGTATTTAAATGAGGAACAATTTCTTTTGCTTCTTCCAGAGATACTATTTTAGATGGAATATCTAAACTGTTTTGCAGCTTTACATTCTTTTTAAATTGATCCATCTCTTTATCTGTTGAGGCTATAAGTAAGTAACCTCCCTGTTTGAATTCTACATCTCTATTATATCCTAATATTTCATTAGCATTTTCATAAAATTCAATACTTTGCTTTGCTAGCTTACAGTTCATTTCAGTACCCCACTGCATTCTAACTCCAGCACCACATCTTCCAGTAGCACCACTGGATATATAAGCCTTTTCTACAACTACTATATCTTTAACACCTTTTTTAGCAAGACTATAAGCAGTTGAACACCCTGAGATACCTCCACCAATTATAACTATATTAGCTTTTTTAGTCATCTTTATTCGCCTCCTCTGCTATTAGCTTAAGCTTTACTCCTACTACAGGAGGTCTGTTATTTTGATTTTTAATTTCTGCTGCAGGTTTACCTGTTGCTTGAGATAATTCTCTTAATACTATCTGTGTACAGGTTTTCCCTTGACAAGGACCCATCCCTATTCTTGTTATACGTTTTATTTCATTGTAGTCAGTATACCCTTCAGCAATTAAATCTCTTAATTCTTTTAAGGTTACATCTGAACATCTACATACAATAGTATTTTCTTCTTTATTCATTATTTTCCCTCCAATCTAATATTTCTAAAATCATACATATGTTTTCTACTTACTTCTAGTTTAATCAGTGGAGTTCTATCGTAAGATTTTGGGTTGGTCACCTTTAATACTTTAACATTTTCCAAATAGTTCCCTTCTCTATCTAGTCCTTCTACTAAATCTCCTTCTTCAGGAAGAGGATAAAATTCATATGGTATTGTCATATGAACGTATTCTTCTGATTTAGAACCATCTACTAGCATTATTGCTAATCCAGGGCATTTGCTTAGACATACACTGCATCCAATGCAGTTTTCTTCAGTAACTTTAGGTCTTTTATTTATATCTTCACCTATATGAATTGCATCAAATTTACATGCTATTGTACATGGGTTGCAGGGTATCTCTTTATAACATTCAATTACAACAACCGGTCCTTCATTAATTCTTGATTCATCTGGAAATTCTCTCATTACCTGTTCTTTTGTTGGTACTCCCGTTTTCTCTAACATCAAACTACCTCCTAACTATCTTTTCAATTCCTGATCTAATATGTTTCCCTACAGGTCCTGATCTTAAATCATCTAATTGTTTAATGTAGTCAGCTTTCTTTTCTTTATATTCTGGATGTACTTTACCAATTTTTGCAGCAGCTATAAGTCCTGCTAAATATCCTTCAACCATAGCACTACTTGCTTCTTCAACTCCACAGCTATCCCCTGCTACAAATATGTTTTCTACTGTAGTTTCATAATCTTCATTTCTTAAAGGTACATTACCACTTAATTCAGGCACATACTGCATTTCGCATCCAGCCATTACTAAAAGCTCGTTTAATGGAGATAGTCCTACTGAAACGCACATTACATCTACATCATATTTTATTTCGCTACCTTCTATAGGTTGCCATTTGTCGTCTAATTTCCATATTACAGCTTTCTCTAGATGATCTGATCCAATAGCTTCTTTTACTGTATGAGAAGTATATATTGGGACTCCCATTCTTCTAATTTTAGAAGCATGTACTATATATCCACCAATATTTGGAGCTGCATCAATTATAGCTTCAACTTTTACTCCAGCTTGCATTAATTGATAACTTACTATTAATCCTATATTTCCTGCCCCAACCATAAGAACTTTGTCTCCAGGTTTTACACCGTAAACATTCATTAATGTTTGAACAGCACCGGCACCATAAATTCCAGGCAAGTCATTATTAGGAAATCCTAAAAACTTTTCAGTAGCTCCTGTAGCTATTATTAGAGCCTCAGGATTTATTTTTAAATATTTATTTTCATCTACCATTCCAGTAATTACACCATCTTCATATCTACCAAGAACTGTAGTATTTTTCATTATTGTAACGTTTTCTTTGTGCTTCTCAAGCTTTTCTAAAAGTATATCGCTTATATCTATTCCACGTGTAGAAGCATATTGTTTTTCTGAACCAAAGAACATATGGGTTTGTTTAATAAGTTGTCCACCTAATTCATCATTTCTCTCTATGAGAGTAACGTTAGCACCGCTTTCGGCTGCACTTATAGCTGCACACAATCCCGCTGGACCTCCACCTACAATAGCTATATCTGTATTTATCACTTCAGTTCCCCCTTTCCTTTTTGTTTGCTTACTTCCATTCCTTCTTCCAATTTTGTTACACAAGTTTTAACATTTGGAATACCGTCAACTTCCATCAAGCATGATGAACAGTTTCCTATTGCACAGTAAAAGCCTCTAGGTCTATGTTTTTCTAAACTTTCTCCTAGTACCATTATTCCATTGGCATGAAGGGCCGCTGCAACAGTTTCACCTTCATAACCTTCCAAAGTTTTTCCTTCGAATTTAAAATTGATTTTTTTCCCTCTTTTGAATTTCAAAATAGGATGTTCTTCTATTCTCATAGTAACCTCCTTGTTATTTATACTATATATATGTAGCAAGTTTCATACCAAAAAAATCTCAATACCTAAATTTTCTTAGATATTGAGATTAAAGGATAGTTAAATATATAACATATTCTTATAGCATTAAAGTCTATTTATAGACGTCTGATGACGATAATTAGACGTTAATATTGCCTATGAATATTATATTTGTCTAGTTTGTAGTACAAAGTTGTTCTGGGTATTCCTAATATATTAGCTGCTTCAGATTTTTTCCAGTCAGTCTTTTGCATTGCTTCATATATTAATTTTTTTTCAACTTCTTCAAGAGTTTTTTCTAATCCTTTAGTATTATTTACAGAAACATCGAATTCCTGGGTATTTTCATAATCATTAAACTGCATGTAGTTTGGAAGGTTGTCTACAGTTATTTCGTCATTATTGTTTTCTCTAGCTAAAATTACAGCTCTATGTACAACATTTTTAAGTTCTCTAACATTTCCTTCCCATTGATAATTTTTTAGTATCTTATTTACTTTTTCCGGAATAATAAATACGTTAATCCCATTTTCCATGCAAAACTCCTGCATAAATCTATTTGCCAGTAGCACTATATCCTCTTTTCTTTCTCTTAAAGGCTTAAGATCCACTTGGAAGGTATTTAATCTGTAATACAAATCTTTTCTAAATTCTCCACTGTTTACCAACTCTTTGATGTTTTTGTTTGTGGCAGATATTATCCTAATATTAAGTTTTATAGGAGTGTTGCTTCCTATCCTAGTAACATATCCTTCTTCTAATATTCTTAAAATCTTTGGTTGCATATTAAAGGGCATATCCCCTATTTCATCTAGAAATATAGTCCCATTGTTTGCTTCTTCAAATTTTCCAGGCTTACCTTCTTTTCTAGCTCCCGTAAATGCTCCCTTATCATAACCAAAAAGTTCACTTTCAAAAAGTTCTTTAGGAATAGCACTGCAGTTTACAGCCACAAATTTTCCTTCTACTTCGCTTTCATTGTGTATAGCTTTTGCAAAAAGTTCTTTACCAGTACCGCTTTCGCCTCTAAGTAAAATATTAATCTTAGTTTTAGCAATATTTTTACAAACGTTTATTGTTTTAATAAAGTCCGGGTTATTAGTTATAATATTTGAAAAACTAGACTCTCTAATTCCATAAGAAGAGTACTGCTTTTCTAACTTATCTAAACTTGTTTGAGTTTTACTAAGCAATTCGCTTAATTTCACATATTCAGTTATATCTCTATCTCTAGCCAAACCACCTATTAATTGATTTTCTTGATTATAAATAGGTACAGCGCTTATTACAGTGAAACTGTCTTTTCTCGGGCTGTTGTATATATTATGGTATGATTTTTCTGTATCAATTACTTTTGGTAAAAGAGAACTTGGAAAAAATTCTCTTATATCTTTACCAATAATATCATCCTTTTTTACTCCAAAATAATTTTCTGAAGTTTTATTCCAAAAGATGGTTTTACAGTTAGCATCTACTATTGTTATAGCATCAGGAATATTGTCAAGTATAAATTCAAAAATTTCACTGTCAAGATCGCTGAAATTAAACTCTTCTTTCATCTTTACCTCTTCCTAAATCTTTTATTTTTTCCAACTACTTTTTTGCGAAACAATTCTGTTGAACCTTAGTAAATTGTCTTTCTTTTCTTTTAATATGAAGTATCCATGTCTTAAAAATTGGAATCTCTCTTCCAAATCTCTTTCTTTCATATTTTTCTCTAATTTGCAATTTTTAAGTACTACTTTAGAATCTTTATTGAATTTATCTAAGAAATTATCTTTGTTATAATCATCATCTATCATTAGATATTCAAATAAACTAACCTCTGCTTCAACAGATTGGTCTGCATGAACCCAGTGTATTGTGCTTTTCACTTTCCTTTTATTAAACCCAGTACCACTTTTTGTTTCTTGATCATATGTGCAGTATATTTCTACTACATTACCATTATCATCGGTTTTATAGTCGTGACATTTCACAAAGTATGCATGTCTTAATCTTACTTCGTTTCCTGGAAACAATCTATAATATTTTTTCGGTGGGTCAATCATAAAGTCATCTCTTTCAATGTAAACTTCTTTGCCGAAAGGAATCATTCTTGTACCTAAATCTTTATTTTTAGGATTATTAGTTGCTTCCACCATCTCTACTTTATCATCTGGATAATTAGTAATAATAAGTTTTATAGGGTCCAGAACAGCCATTGTCCTGTGTTCTGATAGTTTAAGGTCTTCTTTTATTTCATGTTCCAACATTGCAATATCAACTTCACTTTGGGCTTTTGAGACTCCAATTTCATCACAGAACTTTGCTAAAGCTTCCGGTGTATATCCTCTATTTCTATATCCTGAAATAGTAGGCATTCTAGGGTCATCCCATCCATCTACATAATTTTTTTCTACCATTTCCTTGAGATATCTTTTTCCCATCATAGTGTTGGAAAGATAAAGCTTTGCAAACTCTATTTGTTTTGGCGGTTCTTCTTTAAAATCATCTAAATTATTTAATATCCATTCGTATAAAGGTCTATGATCTTCAAATTCTAAAGTACATAAAGAATGAGTAATATTTTCAATACCATCTTGTATAGGATGAGCAAAGTCGTACATAGGATATATACACCATTCATCTTTTGTATTATGGTGTTCTTCATGGAGAATTCTATAAATTACAGGATCTCTCATATTAAGATTAGGACTCTTCATATCTATTTTTGCTCTTAATACTTTTTCTCCATCTTCGTATTTACCTTCTTTCATATTGGTAAATAGTTCTAAATTTTCTTCTATGTTTCTATTTCTATATGGGCTATTTTTCCCAGGTTCTTTTAAAGTTCCTCTATATTCTCTTATTTCTTCTGCTGTTAAGTCGTCAACATATGCTAATCCTTTATTAATTAGTTCTACAGCATAATTATATGTTTGTCCAAAGTAATTAGATGCATAGTAAACTTTACCATCCCAATTTGGACACAACCATTTGACATCTTCTATAATAGATTCAATAAATTTTTCATCTTCTTTTAAAGGATTTGTATCATCAAATCTAAGATTAAAAATTCCGTCATACTTTTGAGCTATTCCATAGTTTAATAAAATAGATTTTACATGCCCAAGATGAAGATATCCGTTTGGCTCTGGCGGAAATCTTGTATGTATCTTTCTGCTGTATTTGTTGTTTTTAATATCATCGTTAATGATTTTTTCAATAAAATTATTTGTTTCATTTTTGTTTGACATTATATTCCTCCTAATTTTACTAATAAAATTATATTAGCATATCTGACCAATCTTTTCAATTCTATAAAATACCTACCTAGTTTTAAAATATTTACTTTCCGTAATAAATATGTTATGATATTGTAATTTAATTGAGGAGGTTTCTATGGATAAAATTGGAATAATCGGAGCTGGAAATGTTTCTAGAGCCATGTTAACTGGAATGGCTAAAACTAAATATAATCTTGAACTTATATATGTTAACTCGAAAAGTCAAGAATCAAAGGAAAAATTATCATTAGATTTGATGGTGAATTGTGCTAAAAATAATGTAACTTTAGTTAAAAAATCCAAATACATATTTTTTGCTATTAAATCTAAGGATTATAATGAGGTTATAGAAGAAGTTAAAGATTATGTTGATGTTGATAATCATATTTTTATAAGTCTAGCACCGGGATATGAAATTAAAGAATTTAAAGAAAAATTTGGTTACCCAAATCTCAAGGTAGTGCGAGCAATGCCAAACTTACCTTCTTATGTAGCTGCAGGAATGTCTTGTTTATCATTTTCTGAAAATGATTTTTCTCAAAATGAAATCGATGAAGTTGTATCAATTTTCGAAGCCTTTAGCGAGGTTGAAATATTAGAAGAGGATTACATCGATACAGCTGTTTCCATATCTGCAAGTTCCCCAGCTTATGTTTATGTAATGATAGAAGCTATGGGAGATGCTGGCGTTTTAACTGGAATGCCTAGAAAGCAATCTTATAAATTAGCCACACAGGCTATAATCGGTGCTGCTCAGATGGTTAAAGAGCTGGATTTACATCCTGGAGAATTAAAGGATGCAGTATGTTCTCCTGGTGGGACTACTATTGAAGCAATAAAAGTATTGGAAAATAGAGGTTTTAGAAGTGCTTTGATAGAATCTATGCTTGCATGTTACAATAAAGCTAAAATGTTACAAAAATAAGTCCGCAAGGACTTATTTTATTATCAAAAAGTATATTATAGGAATAAATATAGAAGGAAGTAAATTTCCTACTCTTATTCGATCTTTTAGTAAGAAGTTTAAACCAAGAGCTAATATCAATAATCCTCCCACTGCGGACATTTCATTAACCACAACTTCTGTTAATATGCTTTTAGCCAATCCTGCTACTAATACTATGCCTCCCTGATATACTAAAACTGATAAACTGGAAAATAAAACTCCAATACCTAATGAGGCTGCTAGAGCTATTGATACAACTCCATCCAGAAAGGATTTTGCTATCAGTATGTCGTGTTTACCTAATAATCCTCCTTCTATTGCTCCTAAAATTGCCATAGAACCAGTACAGTATAATAAAGTAGCTGCCACAAATCCTTGAGATATATTGCCTTTAAATTTTGATAATTTATTTTCTATAAAATCTCCGGCTTTATCTAATCCTTTTTCTATATTTAATATTTCTCCTATTAAACTTCCTAAAAATAAACTTATAATCATCAAAAGAACATTCTGAACTTCCAATGCCATTTGTAAACCTATCATTATAACTCCTAGACTAATAGCTTTCATGATAGTATCACTGTATTTTTCAGGTATTAAATTTTTAAAAAAGTATCCTATTAAAGAACCGATTATTATGGCTCCGGTATTAATCAATGTACCCAGCATATTTACCACCTTTTAATATAGTATTATTTCTCTTATTTTGACTCTATTAAACTAACTACAGCTTTTCTACTTCTAGGTCCGTCAAATTCACAAAAGTATATACCCTGCCATGTACCTAAGGACATTTTCTTATTATTAAAAGGGACTGTTACTGAAGAACCTAGCAAAGATGCCTTTATATGAGCATGAGAATTGCCTTCAACATGCTTGTAATTATTTTTGTATGGTATTACTTCATCTAGTGTGTTGATTATATCTTTAACTACATCAGTGTCCGCATTTTCATTTATTGTGATACCAGCTGTAGTATGCTGAATAAATACATGAACAATTCCATTTTCCATAGAGCTGTTTAGTATTATATCAGAAACTTTGCCAGTAATATCGACAAATTCTTCTCTTTTATTTGTAATAATATTTATTATCATATACACTCCTCAATTATATAGAAAAAACCATCCTCAAAGAATGGTCTTTAAAACTTAAATCTTAATTGGTGCCGAAGGTGGGACTCGAACCCACACGGGTTTGACCCCAACGGATTTTGAGTCCGTCACGTCTGCCAATTCCATCACTTCGGCTTATAAGTCTATTAGATATTAGCATATTTTAAAACTAAAATCAAGATTTATGTTTAAATATTTCTTCCTCGTCTCATTCTACCTCTAAAACAAGGTTCACATTCAACATTTTTCTCGCATAATTCATAATCTCCGCCTTCAATTCTTAGGGTTTTTCCGTTTACTATGCAATCTGCTACTTTTTCTTTTACTTCTATATATGATCTTTGTATAGTAGATCTTGCTACACCCATTCTTTCAGCACATTCTGTTTGATCTAGCCCTTCTAAATCTATTAGTCTGATTATTTCATGCTCTTCAACGGTTATGTTAATAATTTCATTTTTATGAGCATCCTCTCTATTTAAAGGTCCAAAAGATTTATTTCTAGGTAGTCCACATACTCTTCTTCTTTTTCTTGGTCTTGACATTTCTTCACCTCTTAAATACTTAATATATCCATTATACCAAAATTAAAGGATGAGACAAGCCCATCCTTTAATTTTTTTATTCTTGTTGATTTTTTTCTAATTCATCAAGTCTTGCTCTAAGAAATTCTATCTCTTCTTTAAGCATATCTTTTTCTTCATCTGCTGTAATAGGTGGTGCATCATAATAATAGGCTCTTCTGTTTCCACGTCCGTAACCTGCACCTCTTCCTAAGCCCACAACAGCTCCAAACCTTCTATATCCTGGTCTTCTATATCCTCTTCCTGTACCGCAGTAACCAAATCCTCCACCTGTCATTGGTCCTTGAGCTCTTGGTCCAGTTCTATCATATCCTGGCATAATAATTACCTCCTTTTATTTTTGGGTATATGTTCTTTCTAATATTATTATACCACTTTATGGGCATATGTCAATAATAGGTTTTAAATAATAAAAAATACCCCTGGTGGGGTACTTTTTATTATTATACTTGTGATATACAGTCTACAGGGCATTCAGCAGCACATGATCCGCAATCTATACATGCGTCTTCATCAATTCTTCTTTTTCCATCATCTACTTCTGAAATGCATTCCACAGGGCAAACTGACTCACATGCTCCACAAGCAATACATTCATTTTCATCGATTCTATAAGCCATTTTCACACCTCCATAATTATTTTACTCTACTGTAACACTTTTGGCAAGATTTCTAGGCTTGTCAATGTCACACCCTCTATCTAAAGCAGCGTAATATGCTAATAGCTGTACTGGTACAGCTGCTGCTAACGGGGTCAAAAATTCATTTACATCCCCTAAAATAATTTGATCACTTTTTGCACTTATTGATTTTCTAGATATTGTTATAACTTTTGCTCCTCTTGCTGAAACTTCTTTAATATTACTGCGAGTATTTAAGTTTATTCTTTCTTGCGTAATAACCGCTATTACAGGTGTTCCTTCTTCAATTAAAGCAATAGTGCCATGCTTAAGTTCACCTGCTGCAAAACCTTCAGTTTGTATATATGATATTTCTTTTAGTTTAAGAGCAGCTTCCATACATATGTAATAGTCTAAATGTCTACCTATGTAGAAACAGTTTCTAGTGTCACTTAAATACTCTTTTGCTAAATTTTTATATAAATCTTTAGAATCACACAAAGCTTCCATAACACTTGCTGCTATTGATAACTCTTTTATCAAATCTATATCTTTATTTGATGCTTTTACAGCCATTATTGATAGTACAGCAATCTGTGCTGTGTATGCTTTTGTTGAAGCTACTGCAATTTCCGGACCAGCATATAAAAGCAATTGATTATCTGTTTCTCTGTATAAGGTGGAACCTTTAACATTAGTCAAAGTTATTGTTGGATAACCTAGTTCTTTTACTTTTACCAATACAGCTCTACTATCTGCAGTCTCTCCACTTTGGGATATAAATATGAACAAAGGTTTTTCGCTAAGTATAGGTGTATTGTAAACAAATTCACTTGAAACATGTACTTCTGATGGTTTACCGGTAATATTTTCAAAGTAGTATTTTCCTACAAGTCCTGCATGATAGCTTGTTCCACATGCAATAATGTAAATTCTATCTGAGTTTTTAATCTTGTTAATAATATCTTGATCAAGCTTTAGTTCACCATTTTTGTCTTGATATTCAGCTATAATCCTTCTTATTACAAAAGGCTGCTCATCTATTTCTTTAAGCATGTAGTGAGGGTAAGTACCTTTTTCTATATCTTCTGAATCCAACTCTGCTTTGTATGTATTACGATTTACTTTTACTCCATATATGTTAAATATTTCTACTTTTTCTTTTGTAATCTCTACATATTCACCATCATCTAATTCGTAAAATTCATTCGTATGACTAACCATAGCCATAGCATCACTACCTACCATATTAAATCCATCACCTTTGCCGATTAGAAGAGGTGATTTATTTTTAGCTGCATACATTTTTTCTTTATTGTATTTGTCTATTATAGCCAAGGCATATGAACCTTCTATTTCGCTCATTAGATGTCTTATCGCTAAATTTACATCTTCTCCATCTGAAGTAAATTTGCTGAGTATTTGTGCTACTACTTCAGTATCTGTTTCACTTTCTAATTTTATATCCTTTAAATATTTTTCTTTTAATTCTTCTTCGTTTTCTATAATACCATTATGAACAATTGTAAATCTTTTTTCTATGCTTTGATGAGGATGAGAGTTAATTTTATTTGGTTTACCATGTGTCGCCCATCTAGTATGTCCCATTCCGAGAGTACTATTTACATCATAGTCAATTATCTCTCTTAAATGAGCTATTCTTCCCTCATCTTTAAAAACTCTGACTTCATCTCCATCAAACAATGCAATTCCTGCTGAATCGTAGCCTCTATATTCTAATCTTTCTAATCCTTTTAAAATTGTTTCTTTTACATCTTCAGTGCCTATATATCCTACTATTCCGCACATTTTATCACCTCTAATTATTTTTAGACAGATATCTTCTTTGTGCTTTGAATCACTCCAAAGTTTTAAAAATACCTAACGCTTGTCTATTACGTAGGACATCCGCCGATAATTCGATTCTTCCTAACCTCGTCAACTCAATTAATTAGAGTTCTGGCGCTTTTGTTAAGTTTTGTTTTTTCACCTCCCTAAACTTAATCTCTACTATTATACTATAAATCCGTTAATTTTTTAATATTTTTTTGTAAATATATTATTAACATTAAAAAAGGTATTTTTGACTCATCAAAAATACCTTTTTTTTTACATTAAATTCAGTCTAAATTTTAGCTTATTTCTTTTATAAAACTTCGTTTCATAAATTCTAAATAGTTTCTCAATCTTTTTTCTAGTTTTTTTCCGCTTCCATTTTCAGTTACAATGTATCTTACTCCATTTGCTACTGAGACTGCTAATGTTTTGCAAAAAACTTCATCATCTTTTGTAAAAGATTTTTTGCTCTTTTTCATTACAGTTATAAGGTTATTGCTTAATATGCTTCTTATGCTGCTAATTATAGTTTGATTTTTGTCTAGATCATCATCTGAGTTAATTAATATTATGAAAACATCTTTATCCTCGCTGTACATTCTTACAAATTCATTTATGCAGTTTTCAATCATTAAATCAACATCATCATCTTTGTTTTGACAAAACTCAAGTATATCAGTAAGTTTAGTATAAATATCCTTTACTATATAGTCGTAAAGTTTCTTTTTATTGTCAAAATATCTATAAATATTTCCTACTGAAACATCTGCATATTTAGCTATCTCATTCATAGAAGCTTTTCTGTAGTTGTCCTTCTTAAATACTCTAATTGCTGAATCAATTATTCTATTTTTTACTTCTTCCTTTAGTACTTGAGGCATTTAAATCACCATTCACTTTTTTTATTATTATATCAAATTAAACAATAATAATCAATATAATTGATATTCCTTATTAAAATATTCTTTTTAAATTCATTAAAAATCTGGTTTTATTCATTTTTTATAATAAAAATAGACCGCAAATTTTATATTTACGGTCCTGGCAAAAATTTTAGAAGCATTGACAATTTCCATTGTCAATATTAATTATAACATATAATTTTGCCATTTCAAGATTATTTATATTCAAAATGTTTTATTTGCTTTTAACGAATTCTGCTCCTTTTTTAAGTGCTTCTTCGTTTAAAGGAATAAGTGGTGCTTTATCTTCTCCAAATACCTTTGTGAATGCATCTATTATAGTTTCAGGTTTTATTATTTTAGTAATTTCTAAAAAAGCACCTAACATTACCATATTTGCAACTTTTGCATTGCCTAATTCTTGAGCAATTTCATTTGCAGGTATGTAATATGTATCAATGTCATCTCTTTTCGCTTCTTTTTCAATTAAAGATTTATTTATAATAAGATTTCCATTTTTAACAACATGGCTTTCAAATTTTTCTAATGAAGGTAAATTCATAACTATGGCTGTATTGGCATCATTAGTAACTACAGGAGATCCTATCAATCTATCGGAAACTATTACATCACAGTTAGCAGTTCCACCTCTCATTTCAGGACCATATGATGGTAGCCACGACACTTGTTTGTTTTCAAGCATTCCTGCATATGCAAGTAGTTTACCTATAGCCATTACTCCTTGTCCACCAAAACCAGCTACAATAACTTTTTCTTCCATTTATTTACCCTCCTCAAAATCTCTAAAATTACCTAACGGATAATAAGGAACCATATTATCTCTCAACCACTGTAAGGCTTCGTTTGGAGCCATACCCCAGTTTGTAGGACATGTTGAAAGAACTTCAACGATACCAAATCCTTTTCCTTCTATTTGACACTTAAATGCTTTCTTTATAGCTTTTTTTGCTTTTCTTACGTTAGCCGGTGTATCTACAGATACTCTTTCTACAAATTTTGCTCCATCTATTGTTGCAAGCATTTCTGCTACCTTTAGCGGTTTACCACTATGTTCTTCACTTCTACCTTCCGGTGAAGTTGTTGATTTTTGTCCTATTAAGGTAGTAGGTGCCATCTGTCCGCCAGTCATTCCATAAATAGCATTGTTAACAAATATTGTTGTTATTTTTTCTCCTCTATGAGCTGCATGAATTATTTCAGCTGTACCTATAGAAGCTAAGTCTCCGTCACCTTGGTATGCAAAAACTACATTTTCAGGTCTTACTCTTTTTATACCAGTTGCTACCGCTGGTGCTCTACCGTGAGAAGCTTGGTGCACATCACAGTTGTAATACTTATATGCTAATGCTGAACATCCAACAGGAATTACTCCGATTGCATCTCCAAGAACTCCTAATTCTACAAGTGTCTCTGCTACTAACTTTTGTATAACACCATGAGTACATCCTGGGCAGTAGTGAAGTTCTGTATCTGTCAAACCTTTACTTTTTTCATATACAATTGTAGACATTATTTTGCACCTCCTGATATTTCTTTAATCTTATTAACAACCTGTAATGGAGAAGGTACCATTCCTCCGGATCTACCAGTAAAGTATACCGGCCATCTTCCTTTTGAAGCGATTTTTACATCATCTACCATTTGACCCATACTCATCTCTACAGTCAGTAATCCCTTACAGTCTTTATTTATTTTATCAAATACTTCTTCCGGGAAAGGCCATAATGTAATCGGTCTTATTAAACCAACTTTCAAGCCTTCTTTTTCGCAATCTTCTATTGCATTTTTTACAATTCTTGATGTTGTCCCGTATGCAACACAAACAACGTCTGCGTCTTCTAAGTTTGATACTTCATATCTTTTTTCATTTTTTGTAATAAGGTCATGTTTCTTTTCTAATTTTATATTGTGTTCCTCAAGTTCATCTGGTTCTAAGTATAAAGAATTTATAATATTAGGTTTTCTTTCTTCCTTAGTTCCTGTTGTAATCCAATCTTTTTCGGGTAATTCTCTTTTTTTAGGCTCTTTTAATTCTACTGCTTCCATCATCTGGCCTATCATACCATCTCCAAGAACCATAACCGGTATTCTATATAAATCAGCTACTTCAAAAGCTTCCATTACTAAATCAACCGTTTCTTGAATGCTGGCAGGGGCATAAACTACATGTCTATAATCACCATTTCCTCCACCCCTTGTAGCTTGAAAATAATCAGCTTGTCCCGGTTGTATACTTCCAAGTCCAGGTCCACCTCTCATCATATTTACAATAACACATGGTAATTCGGCTCCTGCTATATAAGAAATTCCTTCTTGTTTTAGTGAAATACCAGGACTTGAAGATGAAGTCATAACTCTTCCTCCAGCTCCAGCAGCACCGTATACCATATTTATTGCGGCTACTTCACTTTCTGCTTGGAGAAAAATTCCTCCTACTTTAGGTAGTTCTCTAGACATATATTCCGGTACTTCATTTTGTGGTGTTATAGGGTATCCGAAGAAATATTTGCATCCTGCCTTTATAGCAGCTGCTCCTACAGCTTCGTTACCTTTCATCAATACTTTAGTCATCTATATACCTCCTTATAATCTTTCAACTTGGATTACTGAATCCGGACACATAATTGCACAATTTCCACAAGCTATACATTTATCCATATCAACAACATGAGCTGGATTAAATCCTTTTGCATTAATTTTTTCTGTGTTAAGAGCTACAATTCCTACAGGACATGCCTCTATACATAATTCACATCCTTTACAAATATCTGTGTTAAAATTTACTTTACCTTTTGCCATAATGCACCTCCATTAATTTAGTACATCCAATTTTCCCTCATGTATAGATGTAAGGGGAAAATTTTCAGTTCATTAGTTTTGTTATTTATTTCATCTGCTATTTTTCTCATTGCAGAATGGTACTTAATAGGTATGTTTAATTTTTCTGATACTTCTTCAACTAGCTTTTTTCCTTTATAAACATCTTCGGTTGTAGTTGCTTTTAATAAGTGGGTATTGTTAATCAATCCTGTAACTATAAGCCTTGAAGCACCTTGTATTTTATTACAGTATTCTATAACCTTTTCTACTGTTTGAGTTTCTGCTCTGTTAGCATTTACTACAAGAAACATATCATAATCTTTTTTTCTAATTTGATTATAATACCTAGATAAGGCTTTTGCTCCGATTGGATCTCCACCAGCATCTATTATAGTTTTTGACTTACTTTCATTTATTGCTCCATTTATACCTGGTGATAAAGAAGGTAAATCTAAATTTTTGTTTTGAATTGAGCTTTCTATTACTTTAATATTTAACTCTTGCAATTCCTTTTTCCGTTCTCTGCTTCTAAAATACGGATTAATAATATCTAAATCAATAAGATTTACTTTTTCATAATCGCTTTTTGATTTAACTGCATAGTTTACAGCAAATTCAGTTTTGCCACTTCCGTAATGTCCTACTATGATAGTTAAGTTTTTGTCCATTATTTCACCTACTTATAGACTTTAGCTGATTCTTCTTCTCTCAATACTCGTAATCCACCTTCTGCTAAAGCTTCAAGTTCATCTTCTCCTGGATATACAAATATTCGAGAAATAAATTTAACTCTCTTTTTAATCCAATCAACAAATTTTTCATCATATGCTATTCCACCAGTTAATACTATCCCATCTACGTTTCCCTCTAAAACTGCAGAACCTGCACCAATGTCTTTTGCGACTTGATAAGCCATGGCTTCATATATGACTTGAGCATTTTTATCTCCCTCTTCGCACATTTCGCTTACTTTTTGAGCATTATTAGTGCCTAAATAAGCAATCAATCCTCCATTTCCTTTCAGCATTTTATTTGCTTCTTTTTCTGTAGTTTGACCGGAAAAGCAAAGTTTTACTAAAGCACCTGAAGGAAGTGTTCCAGACCTTTCAGGAGAAAAAGGTCCCTCTCCATTCAGAGCATTATTAACATCTATTACTCTACCTTTTTTATGTATACCTACAGATATTCCTCCACCTAAGTGAACAACTATTAAATTAATTTCTTCGTATTTTTTATTAATTTCTTCGGCAGCTTTTCTAGCTACAGCTTTTTGATTTAATGCATGAAATATACTTAGTCTTTCAAATCGTGGATGACCGGATATTCTTGATAGTTCTTCCATTTCATCTACAACTACAGGGTCTACTATAAATCCTGGAATGCCTATTTCGTTGCTAATTTCATAAGCTAAAAGAGCTCCAAGATTTGATGCATGTTCGCCCATTTTTGCTTCGTGAAGATCTTCCAGCATTTTTGTATTAATGTAGTAGGTTCCACCTTCCATAGGTCTCAAAAGACCACCTCTACCAACTACTGCATCTAATTGGTTTTTTTTAATTCCTGTCTCTTTCATGGCTTCTTCTATTATTTCTTTTCTGAAGTCCAACTGATCTATAATGTTTTTATAGTTTACTAAGTCTTTTTCTGAATGTCTCAGAGTTTTTTCGTAAATCAAATCTAAGTCTTCAAAGATTCCAATTTTAGTTGATGTTGAACCTGGATTTATTACTAATTGTTTCATCTACTCACTCCTTCCTATAACAACTTCTTTAATAATTAAGATGCAATATATATGCCAAAAACCCTCTTATATCGCTTATAAGCTATAAGAGGGTTTTTAGGGTATAAAAAATATTTTTCAAAAACTTCTATGCAGTTTATTGCATGCAATGTTTTTCATTTTTAGGATTTTTTGCAAGGATTTGCATTAATTAATTCCGTGTTTTTCGAATTTATAATACAAACTTCTAATAGAAATATTCAGTTTTTCTGCTGTTTTTGTTTTATTATGATCTTCTTGGGAATATATTTTTTCAATATACTTTTTTTCAAATTTTTCCAAAGCTTCGCTTAAATTTTTATACTCTACTTTCTCTTCAATTAATTCATTATTATTGTTTTTCTGTTCAGCAATTAGTATTGGTATATGTTCTTCGTTAATTGTAATTTCACTAAAATTCATATTTATCATTGCTCTACCTATGATATTTTCCAATTCTCTAACATTTCCAGGCCAATCATACTGTTTTAACATCGATAAAGCTTTATTATCCATGTTATTAACGTTTCTTCCGTATTCACTATTGAATTTATTAATAAATTTTTTTACTAGAAGTTCAATATCCTGTTTTCTATCTCTTAGTGGGGGTATTTGGATAGGAAAAACATTTAGTCTATAATATAAATCTTCTCTGAAATATCCGTCTTTTACTAGCTTATATAAATCCACATTGGTAGCTGTAATAACCCTGACATTAACATGTATAGGTCTTACACCACCAACTCTAGTTATTTCTTTTTCTTGTAATACCCTTAGTAGTTTTACCTGAGTATTCATACTAATTTCAGAAATTTCATCTAAAAAAATAGTCCCATTATTTGCTTCTTCAAAAAGTCCTTTTTTCCCGCCTTTTTTTGCTCCTGTAAAAGCTCCCTCTTCATATCCAAACAGTTCACTTTCAAGAAGAGTTTCGGAAAGAGCTGCGCAATTTACTCTAATAAATTGATTTTCTCTTCTTGTTCCTTCGTTATGAATTGCATGAGCAAAAAGTTCTTTACCAGTTCCACTTTCACCTTTTAATAGTACCGTGGCAGGAACATTCGCTGCTTTTATTAATTGTTCTTTAGCTTCTACTATATTTCTACATTTTCCAACAATATCACTGAAGGTATATTTAGCTGAAAGTTCTCTTATTCTTTTTTGTGCCTCAGAAAGTTCTTCCGTCAAGTTTCTTATTTCAGTTATATCGTGTAAAACCGCTACACTTCCTTTTAATTTGTTGTCAACTAAAATCGGTGCTGCTTGAGCTATTACAACCTTACCGCTAGGTTTTGTTACGATTTTTGTATTTTTAACTGGTTTCTTTGTCTTTAACACTTTCAAGTGTAAACTATCGCCTTCTTTTAAATCGTATTTAGCATATTTCCCCATTATTTCTTCTGCTGATATACCTGTAACTTTTGTATAAGCAGGATTCACCATTATATGATAACCTTTAGTGTCAACAACACTTATTGCATCTTGCACTGCTGAAAATACAGCTTGAAGTAAACTTTTATATTCATTTAAATTACTTAGCTGCTTATCTAAGTTAACCATATCTGTGATATTTCTAAAAACAGCTATAGCGCCAATTATGTTTCCGTCTTTATCTTTTAAAGGCATTCTACTAGTAATGATTTGGTATTCACCAAGTTTTTGCTGCCAATCAAGTTCATGTTTTCCAGTTTTTAAAACATGGGGTAATCTTGTATCTTTTACAATTTCATAAATATTTTTATTTAAAGCTTTTTTTCTGTCTATACCTATTAGTTCTGCTGCTTTTTTATTGATTAGCTTTATTTTACAGTCTTTATCAATAGATATTACTCCATCTTCTGTAGAAGCTAAAAAAGTTTCAAGTTCTTTTTTCATTACAACACCTACATTTACTGATTTTCTATATCTTCTTGAACAGGTTGTGATTCTTCCTCGTTGGTTTCTGGATTTTCATTAACTATTAAGTTTACTGTTACTTCTGTTGGGATCATTTCATAATTATTGATTTCAATATCTGTTTCTAATTCTATAGAAATATTATTAGGTCCCTCTAAGCCTTCAGTTAAATCAGCTATCAACTTAACATCTTCTTTTGATATTTCATTCACAATACTGCTTAATCCTTCAATAGTAACCAGTATAAATTCATTAGATATTTCAATATTATCTAATGATAACTCTTCAGGGATATTCATAACTTCAATATCGTCTACATTGAATATTAAATCCTTTGTTATGATTTCCTCTATTTCGATTTCTATTCTCGGATTAACGTTTTCGATAATATAATAGTTTCCTTCTATAAATTGAGCTGGAGAATAAATGTTGCTTTGTGCTCCCTCAACAGATATAGGTTCACATCTTACCTTTTCAACTTCATTTATTACATCTTCTCTTCCGGCTATAAGTACTGTTTTAGGTTCTATAGTAATATTTTTTACTTCATAACCTTCCATTACTTCACCGATAATCGGTATATCAATCTCTACTTCTTTTATCGGATAAATAGGTACTGTTACTTCTGCGATAGAAGGATTTGTTGCAAGATTAAGCTCAATTCCTTGATCATTGTAAATATTAATTGGAATTCTTTTAGTAATAGTTTCTGAAGCTTCTGTTATATCTATGTAAACAAAAGCTTTCTCTATTGAATTAAGTACACTTCTAGGTCCTCTAACTATAACTGTATTTACACTGCTATCTGGTTGTAACGCAAAGTATCCTGCGGCTTCATTTCCATTGATCTCAATCTCTAAATCAACAGATTTGTTTATAACAGCTTCAAATTCACACAATATCTGCTTTGGATTATAATCAATTAAAACTACATTATCCGGTACATTTATTTCTATAGGTACTTTATTACTGCCTTCGTTGTATCCAACCACGTCCACGTATGCATTGATATCTGTATTTTCAATATTTATTACTTCATTTCTTAAACCTCTTATTCTTACATCAACTGATTTTGTATCTATATTTGAAACAACCAATCCGCTATCATTTAAGGCTGATTGATTTCTTAACTCTATAGTCACATCAGAAATAATTTGTGTAGTCTCTGGATTCATCTCTGTTACCACATAAAACCATGAAAATAGAGCGGCAAAAAAACAAATTATTATAATAATAGCTTTATCTTTACTATTCATCATTCTTGTGCCTCCATTTCTCTATTAATCCACCTTTATCTTCAGTTTTATATATATCTTTGAGTAATTCTCTTAATTCCTCTATATTGATATCTCGGTACAGCCTTCCATCAGAAGAATAGGATATAAAACCTCTTTCCTCAGAAATTACGACTGCTATACTATCAGATTTTTCTGTAATTCCAATTGCTGCTCTATGCCTAGTACCAACGTCTTGACTTAACCTTGAATTATCAGTCAAAGGTAAAAAACAACTTGCTGCTTTTATTTTATGATCTTTTATAATTACAGCACCATCATGCAGTGGGGTATTTGGTATGAAAATATTTATTAGTAGGCTATTTGAAATATCTCCATCTATCCTTACCCCTGAGTCTATGTATTCATTTAAGCCTGTTTTTAATTCAAACACAATAAGCGCTCCTATGCTTTGATTTGACAAAGCAGCACATGCTTTAATTATCTCTTCAATTATTTTTTCAGTAGTTTTTTCATCACTTTCTAGAAAATTAAAAGAAAAAAATGTTGTTCTCCCTATATATTCCAAGGCTTTTCTCAATTCCGGTTGAAATACTATTACAATTGCAATTAGTCCTACTTGAAGTGTATTAGTAAGAATCCAGCTTATGGTATAGAATTTTAGATAACTTGAAAGCCTAGTTATAATGACTATCATTATAATTCCTTTTAACAGTTGTTTTGCTCTTGTTTCTCTAATAAGCATATAACCTTTGTAATATGCAAAAGCAACAATTGCTATTTCAATAAAATCTACTATTCTAATATTTGATAGTGTTGTTCTTAAGTAATCCAATAGTATCACATCCAGATTAATTTAATTTAAGTTCATTTTATCCATGGTGTTTTTATAAGAATTTTCCATTCTAGTTTTCAGTTCTTCCGATACTTCGTTATTTTCTAAGTAATATTTAATAGGAAGTATATCATAATCGTATTTTCCATCTACCTTAACTCTATTGACCCAGGTAGGAATGTATTCAACTTCTTTTAAATAGGTTTTATTTGTTTGAAAATCTTTTTCTATTTCTATATTTATCACTACACCGTCTTCTGTGAAGTAGGTGTTAATATTAGGATATTCATGGGCTAAGGTCTCGTATCTTTGATTTGATATGAAATTTCCCATGGAATAGGCAATAAATTTTTTCTCCTTTTCAATTTCTATGACTTTAGAATCTTGAATTACATGAGGATGACTTCCTAATATAATATCTACTCCTTCATTTATCATCATCTCTGCTAAATTCTTCTGAGAGACTGAGGGATCCCTTTGATACTCTCCACCCCAATGCATGAAAGATATTATAATATCTGCATTATTTTCTTTAGAGTATTGTATATCCTGTCTTATTTTATTTTCATCTATAATGTTTACCATATAATCAAGTTCGTCTTCAGTTAGATATTGTTCAAGACCGTTGCATCCATATGTATATGCAATTACTGCAATTTTGATATCATTTTCCTCTAAAATTAATACCCTGTTTTCATCTGGACTGGTTCTAGTACCAACGTGAAGCATATCTCTATTGTTGATTTGTTCTATAGTTCTTATTATTCCTTCTTTACCCATATCAATACTGTGATTGTTGATTGTTGATAATACGTCAAAACCTGCATACTTAACTGCATCCAAAGTTTCATCCGGCACGTTGAAAACCGGCCATGCCTTATATACATTTCCATTTTCTAATCCAGCAGTAGTACCTTCAAAGTTTCCAAAAGAAATGTCGGCATCTTCAATAAATGGTTTTATATCTTCAAAGAAAGAAGAATAATCATATGTATCAGTAGTTTCATCATATCCACCATTTATTTGACTCATGTGAAACATTATATCTCCTACTGCTGAAATTTTTATAGATCTTTTTTTCTCTTCGACTTCTTGCTCAGACTCTTCTTCATTTTCTTCTTGTGGGTTTTCCGATGGATGTTCTTCTTCCTCAATAGGACCCGGTTCCCCATTTGCTTCTGCTTCGTTATTATCTCCTATAAAAAAATTTACACCCCAAGCTATTAATAGTACCCCCAGGATTATAAATAATATATTTAAAAATTTAAGTGTTTTCTTTTTTCTTGCCATTGTATTTCTCCTAATTATTTACTTACTTTAATATTATCTTAATATGCAATTTATTGCAATTTAAAAAGGATTAATTTTTAATTAATTAAAGCTTTTTTTGAATTACCTATAAGATCCTTCCTGCCTTCTGATAAAAGTGCTTCTTTTACGTATTTATAGTTATAAGGTTTATTGTACTGTAGTAGTGCTCTTTGCACCCTTTTTTCGTGAAATGAATTTGGAACATGTATTTTTTCCATAGTCCTTGGGTCAAATCCTGTGTAGTACATACAAGTTGATAGTGTCCCTGGAGTAGGGTAAAAGTCCTGTACCTGCTCTGGTATATATCCTAAATCTCTTATGTATTCAGCTAGTTCTATAGCATCTTTGACTGTAGATCCCGGATGGCTTGAAATAAAGTATGGCACTGCATACTGCTCTTTATTTATGTCTTTATTTATCTTATAGAATTTATCTTCAAATTTTTTATACAATTCGATACTTGGTTTGTTCATGAGTTTAAGTACCTTAGAGGATGCGTGTTCCGGTGCCGTTCTTAGCTGTCCGCTAATGTGGTGCTGGCATAGTTCTTTAAAAAAATCATCATTGGAGTCATACATCAAATAATCATATCTAACTCCAGATCTAATAAAGACTTTTTTTACACCATTTATATTTCTAATTTTCCTAAGTATTTCCAAATACTCCTTGTGAGTAACTTTTAAATTGCTGCATTTAGGATTTATACACTCCTTATCAACACATACTCCATGCTCTATTTGTTTATCACAAGCTCTTTCTCTGAAGTTTGCAGTAGGTCCCCCAACATCCGTTATATATCCTTTAAATCCATCTGTTTTTGTTAAAATTTCTGCTTCTTTTAAAATAGATTCTTTACTTCTTTTTTGTAAAACTCTACCTTGATGAAAGGTTAATGCGCAAAAAGAACAATTCCCGTAACAACCCCTGTTTACAGTTATACTAAATTCTATCTCATTTAATGCTGATATACCCCTAAATTTTTCGTAAATAGGATGATAGGTTCTTTTATAATCTAAGCTATATACATCATCCATTTCTAATTCACTTAAAGGTTTTGATGGTTTATTAGCCACTACATATAAATCTCCATAATCTTCTACTAAAACTTCCCCGGTTATGCTGTCTGTATTCCTATACTGCATCATAAAACTTTTAGCAAAATCTTCTTTTGATTTATTTATTTCACTATATGATGGCAATTTCTTATATTTATATAATCTATCTAAAGTTTTAGTTCTAAATACGGTACCATCTATATAAGTAATTTCTTCAACAGGTATACCTGATTCTAATGATTCAGCAATAGAAATTATAGCTTTTTCTCCCATACCATAAACTACTAAGTCCGCAGCTGAGTCTAATAATATTGATCTTCTAATACTGTTTGACCAGTAATCATAGTGAGCAAATCTTCTTAAGCTGCTTTCTATTCCACCAATAATAATAGGAACGTCCTTATATGCTTCTCTAATTTTATTGCCATATACAATAACTGCTCTATCAGGTCTTAATCCTGCTTTATCCTTTGGAGAGTATATATCTTTTTTTCTTCTTTTTTTAAAAACAGTATAATGATTTACCATTGAGTCGATATTGCCCGAAGTCACTAAAAATGCTAATCTAGGTTTTCCTAACTTTTTGAATTCTTCCAAATTATTCCAGTCGGGTTGAGGTATTATTCCAACTTTATATCCGTACCTTTCAAGGAATCTACTAATTATAGCCGTACCAAAAGAAGGATGATCTACATAAGCATCACCAGTTACTATTACAAAGTCTAAGCTTTCCCATTTTCTTTTTTTCATATCTAATTTATTTATTGGTAAAAATTCCATTTTATCACCTTGTAAGATTATAACATAAATATTCTATATATAAATAAAAAATCTCTTCTAGAAGAGATTTTTTATTTATATATTTTTTGCGAGTTTTTCTTTTATTAATATCCCTAAATCTATATACTGAACATTTGCATATACTTTTTTGTTATCTGTTATTTTTTCATAGAGTATTTCAATACTTCTGATAATTTCTTCTTTTTGATTTTGATAAACGGTTGCTTTTACTATATTTTTTCTTATTAAATCTCTTATCTCATCTGTATTTTCATGTCCTACAAGAACAATTTCTTTCTCATAATTATACTTTTTCAATAAATTACCAACACTTCCAGTAAAGCTATTAGTAACATAAATACCATCTATTCCATCCTTTTTTTCTATTACTTCTTTTATAATATTTTCAATTATAGTTCTATACTCATCTTCTTCTCCATTTACAAGTTCTTTGTTTTCGATTATTTCAATTATTTGAATATCTTCAAACTCATTATCGATTAAATTTTTAAATCCTTCTATTCTATCCTGCATACATGACAGTATTTTATGTACTCCTACTATTAATATATTTCCTTTCCCCTTTAAATATAAGCCCATAAGTTTTCCAGCTATATTTCCAGCTTTTATACTATCTTCGCCGTTAAAAATCAATCTCCTAGATTTTGGAGAGTCACTTATAAATGTTGCTACTTGAATGTTTTTTTCTACAAGTTTATCTATTGATTCTCTACACCTTATATCATCATAAGATATCATTGCTATTCCATTAACTTCTTTTTTTACCAATTTATCTACTGCCTTAATATGTTCTTCTATGCTATAAGTTTTTGTAGTTTCTACAATTATTTCTACTCCAAAAGGTTCTAATTTTTCTCTAACTTCTTCTATCCCTTTAAATACTTCCTGCCAAAAATAATGCTCCAGATGTGGAAAAACAACACCTATTTTAATGTGTTTTCTTCTGCTAACAAGAGCTTTAGCAATAGGACTTTTTGTATAATTTAATTTTTCAATAGCTTCAAGTACTTTCTTTTCAGTTTTTTTTGCTACATTTCCTTTGTTGTTTATAACTCTATCTACAGTACCTGTAGATACTCCAGCTTCTTTTGCTACATCTTTTATTGTTGCTTTCATAATTAATCCCCTCAAAAAATTAATAATATGATAAATATTATCATACAATTTATTTTTTTACAATAAAGTAGGGAAACCAATTTCTTGGCTTC